>JANXAF010000002.1 GCA_025062045.1 Thermodesulfobacteriota bacterium | reverse complement strand
GGAAGCAGTTCAACTTGTAATGCAGGCTGGGGCCATGGGCAATGGTGGAGAAATATACGTCCTCGACATGGGAGAACCTGTAAAAATAGTCGATCTGGCAAAAGACATGATTAGACTGATGGGGCTTAAGGAGGAGGATGTTGAAATAGTCTATACTGGGATACGTCCTGGCGAAAGGATAAAAGAACTTTTAGTCGGTTCGAAAGAAAGGATAGAAAGGACGGAACATGAAAAAATAATGAAGGTAGTAAATAATGATATCGATTGGTCCGCTCTTGACCTTGCTATAAGATCCCTCATAGAGAATTTACCCAGCATGTCAGAAAAAAAGATACGAGAAGCACTCTTCAGAATAATAAATCACGACCCACTTATTCTAAGCCCCTCAACAAAAAGTGAAGGGGAGCCGTAGTTTCCGTAGAATTTAAGATCCTTTCCGATTGCTCTCACATTTTCAAATACTTCAAAAACGTTTCCTGATATCATGACTCCCTGAAAAGGTACAAGGCGTCCTTTTTCCTTTATGAATCCCAAAGTACCCAGTGAAAATTCGCCTGTTACAGGATTTGCAGTGTGAGTACCCATCAAATCTTCAAGCACGATTTCACCTTCTGATAGTTCTGGAAATTCTCCACCGTCCTCCCTTATAAAGAGACCTCGTATTCCGCATCTTGGCATATCGGGTAGGCTTTGCCTTACGCAGTTACCTGTAGATGACGTGCCAAGCTTTTTAGCATAGTAAGAATCGTAGAGGAATGCTTGAAAATAACCTCCGCTTACGACTTTCGTACTTATTGATGGAAAGCCTTCTCCATCGAATGGAAATGACGATGGACCAAAAGTCCCTGTATTCTCGATATCTAAAAGCTCCGAAAAACACTTTTCATTTATCTTGCCTTTTAGTCTCGTCTTTTCCTTGTAGAGGTTTTCTCCAAGAAAAGAGCTAGAAAGGATAGAAAGAAGGGCTGATGCAACCCGAGGTCTAAGTACACCGTTATAGGTTCCTGTTCTTAGTTTCTTTGAGGAGAGAAAAGAGATAGCCTTTTCCCGGACCATTTCACCGAACTCTAAAAAGTTTAAATCTTCGAATCTATGACTCCAGATTAAGTCGTACCATGAAACCTCCTCTAAGTCTTTAGCTACCGCCAAAGCTGAGACAGTATAAAGCGTCTTCCTTCCGGAAACGTAAAGTCCGTTAGAGTTCAAAATCTCAACAAAACTTGTCGATTCGAGAAGTTCTAAGTGTCTTGTCGCAACAATCCTTCGATCTTCCCTTATCGTTCTTTCCATTTTTAAAAGTCTTTCGAGTTTTTCCTCAAGATCTAGATCTTCTCCATCTTTATCGTAAATTTGAAGTTCGGGGTATTCCTCCTTTTTCCTTTTTTCTGGAAATTCATAGGCCTCGTCCTCTTCAAGATACGGAAAGATCTCTTCTGTCTTTTTTATAAGCCTCTTTAAATCCTCATCTTCCAAACCAAATGTGTACGAAAAGGCTAGCTTCTTGCCTCTCAATGCTCTAAGTGCGATTCCTTCCTCTCTAGAAAATTCGAAATTGTAAAGTTCACACCTCCTACTTTCCAACTTCTTTACAGTCTCTCTTAGATAAAAGATTTCGTATCCATCAAACTCTTTTTTTACTAGTCTTTGCACTTTTTCGAGATCCATCATCTCCTCCCAGTTCCATCGCCATTGCCTTTTCATCGCAATTGGGGAATTTAGGGCATCTTACACACTCGGTCCAGATCTTCTGCGGAAGCTCTTTTTTTTCGACAGTCTTGAAACCGAGTCTCCGGAAGAACTCTTCCTGGTTGGTGAGTAAAAAAATCCTCTTTATCTTTAGTTCCTTTGCCTCATTTACCAAAAACTTCACGATTTCCGAACCAACCCCGCTTCTGCGCCATCTCTTTACCACACAGACAGATCTGATCTCAGCAAGATCTTCCCAGCATATATGGAGGGCTCCTGTTCCTACGATCCTTCCGTTCTTTTCGTAAACCACATAATCCCTCAAATTTTCGTATAGCTCGGCGAGCGATCTAGGCAACATCTCTCCCTTCGCGGCCGAAGCGTTTATCATTTTGTGGATATACCTTATATCTTCAGGTAAAGCCTTTCTAAGCATACTTTAGCATTTCCTCGGCCTTCTTTACGGATTTCTCTGTAATCTGCTCCCCGCTTATCATTCTTGCAATCTCGAATACCCTTTCATCCCTTTCAAGCTTCCTTATTGTCACTTTAGTCTTCCCAGAAAGAAGTCTTTTTTCAACCACAAAGTGGCTGTCGCCGTATGCCGCTATTTGCGGCAGGTGGGTTATGCAGATTATCTGGTGCATACGCGATAGTTCTTTTAATCTTTTTCCTACAAGTTCCGCCACTCTTCCACCAATTCCCACATCTATTTCATCAAAGACCAACGTCTTTGGTTCTTCTTTGCTCGTGAGCTTCTTTATGGCTAGCATTATCCTCGAGAGTTCACCACCTGACGCTATTCTCCTCAGAGGCTTTAACGGCTCACCTGGATTTGTGGATATGAGAAATTCCACATCATCAGATCCTGTCTCATCGATCCGGCCTTTGTCTCTGATATCTATCTTGAACTCAGTCCCTTTCATCGAAAGAGATTCTAGTTCTGAAACAATAAGTTTCTCCATTCTTTTAGCCCCTTCCAGCCTTTTCTTTGACAGCTCTTTTGTAGCCTTAATCAGTCTCTCTTCGAGCTCTTTTTTTTCTTTTTTTTTACCTTCGAGCCTGTTTGCAAGAGTTAAAAGGTGGTTTAGCCTCCCTTTAGCACTTTCTTTGAAATTTTCTATATCTTCCAAGCTTTTTCCGTATTTTTCTTTGATAGTATAAATCCTAGACAGCCTCTCCTCTAGTTTCTGAACCTCAAAGGAATCAACGTCTATCTTTTTTAGTAGGTTTTTTGCGTCAAAGAGTATGTCCTCTATGTTTAATAGCAATGACTCAAGTTTTGTAGATAGGGATGCGATTTCGGGAAACTTTAACATCGGTTTAAGATTACTTATAGCTCGCTTCACTTTTAAGCTTACAGAATCCTCCTTTTCGTATAGCTCGTCAATAAGCATACGCACCGCAAGGAGGATCTTTTCTGATTCCCGAAGAAGTCTTAGCCTCTCTTTGAGCTCTTCTTCTTCGCCCTCTTTGATTTTTGCAGATTCTATCTCATTTATCTGGTATTGGAGCAAGGGTATCTCTCTTTCTTTATCTTTTGCATCTATCGAGAGCTTATCCAGTTCACTTTCTACTGCTTTAAGCTTCAAGAATAGATCCTTAACCATATTCTTATCTTCCGTAAGGTCTAACATTTGGTCGAGCAAGTCGACGTATCTTTCCTTCTGGAGGAGATTCTGATACTCATTCTGGCTATAGATGTTAACTAGGATGTTCGCCAGTTTTTCTAGTTTTCCATAAGGGACAAGCTCGCCGTCAATGAAGATTTTACCGCGGCCGGAAGGAGCAAAGATTCGCCTTATCGTAACATCCTTTTCCCCTATAAAAAACTGGGCTGTTATCTCCCCGTACTTGGCGTCCCTTTTTAAAAGCTCGGAAGGGACCTTTGGACTTATAAGGGCCCCTATCGAATTTATTATGATAGACTTTCCTGCACCTGTCTCTCCTGTGATGACGTTAAATCCTCTCTCAAATTCCACTTCCAGTTCCTCTATTATCGCGAAATCCCTAATCCTGAGGTACGAAAGCATCCTTTATCTTTCGCCCCATTTTAACTTGGTCCTTAAAATCTCGAAGTAACCCTTACTCGGGGATTTTACAAGCTTCGTCACAATTGGAGATCTCTGAACCAAAACCTCATCCCCGTATTCTAACGGGAAACCAACTTGGCCATCTAGAGTGAGGATCACCTTTTCATCTTTTGATTTTAAAACCGCCCTTATCACTACGTCATCCGGCAAAATAAGTGGTCTCATAGTGAGAGTGTGAGGGCATATGGGAACAACGACGATATTTTCCATCGAAGGATAAAGAATCGGGCCTCCGGCAGAAAGGCAGTACCCTGTCGAACCCGTTGGTGTTGAGAATATTATTCCGTCGGCTCTGTAAGTCGTTAGATACTCGTCGTCGACGTACGTTTCTACGTCTATTATTCTAGCCAAAGCGTCTTTCGTTATCACCGCATCGTTTAGCACGTTAAATTCAAGGATCACCTCCTTTTTCCTCTCGACTATCACACATAGCATCATCCTCTTTGACACGTCCATCTTCCCTGAAAGAATCTTTTCCAAAGCTCCATCTAGCTCTTCAACACTGACTTCGGTCAAAAACCCGAGTCCTCCTAAATTGACTCCTAAAATAGGAACTTCTCTTCCCACAGAATTTCTAGAGACGCTAAGAAGAGTTCCATCCCCGCCAAGAACAACTATCAAATCAGCCCCTTCTCCTACCTGTTCCAGTTCTATCTTATTTTCGTACTTTAAAAGGGCCGCTGATGTTTCATCTAGCTTCACTTCGAAGGATTTTCCGTATTTTTCGATTATATGTTTTGCGATTTTTAAGGATTCTTCTTTTCCCCTCTTACATACAATGTGGATTTTCTTAACCTCCATAGACACATATTTACCACCTATTCCTCTTTTTGGCAACAAAGCCTAGGATTTAAAAAGAGACTTCAGAACCTGGCAGGAATTTTTTTAAAGAAAAGCCTTGACCTGAGACATACTCACCGTAGGTGGAGGACCTTATTATGTCCCCCGTGTTGAGGTATACTTTTCTTTTGTCGTCATCCACAATCTCATAAAGATCCGGAATATGCGAGTGGGCAAGAATGATGGCATCAAACCCTTCTTTCAGTTTCTTTTCAGCGTAAGCCCTAAAGAGCCTTACCGTTTTCTGGTTAAATCCCTTTTTTTTGTTCGACAAAAGAGGTCTCAAAGCCATTGCCAATCTCCATGAAACTCTAGGTCCAAAAAGCTCCATTAACCTATAAGTCAACTTCTTTCGAAGGAGACGACCCAAAAGAGAACTTTTAATCTCGTGCCCGTGAGAGATGTAAACCTTCAAATTGTCTAAGTACGTAACGATTGATGGGATCGGTTTACAAAGCCATCTCTCTTCGAAGTACTTACCGAGTGAAAACTCATGGTTCCCTTCGAGGAAGAATATTTCCTTTCCTACCTCCGCTAGCTTTCTCAGTCTTTGCAAAAAGGGATTAAACCACTCGTAGCTAAAATCCCCGTAGTAGAATTCGAACATATCCCCAAGAATGAATATTAGATCGGCCTCATAGAGAGTCTCATCTATGAAATTGAGAAGATAATCTATTTCCTTGACTGTTTTTCTGCCCAGGTGGGCATCCCCAAAAAAGATGGCTTTCAAATCTCGGCTAGATACTCTTTTAAAGCCTCTTTCCAGTGTCTTAATGTGTAACCGGTCTCCCCTTTGAGTTTCTGAGTGCTTAAAGCAGAAAACGCAGGACGTTTGGCCTTCCTTTTTATTTCATTCGACGAGACAGGAATCACCTTAGTTGAAACCTGTTTTATTCTGAAGACTTCACATGCAAGTTCATACCATGTACAGATTCCCGAATTTGAAAGGTGGTAAATTCCATTTCTTTTAAGATCTATGAGTAACTTTAAAGGCTCCGCGAGATCTTTCGCGTATGTCGGAGACCCAAACTGGTCGTTAACAACGTAAAGTTCCTTTTCAGTCTTTGATACCTCGAGTATTTTAGTTACGAAATTCTTTCCTCCGTGTCCATAGATCCATTGGGTCCTAATAATGAGAGGATTGGGATGGATTGCAAGTACCCTCTTTTCTCCTTCCAATTTTGTCCGTCCGTAAACTGAAAGAGGCACAGCTACATCTTCTTCAATGTACGGAAGGTTCTTTTTTCCGTCAAAAACATAGTCAGTGCTGAAGTGGACAAGACGAATTCCGTTTTCCGCACAAAGACGAGCAACAATTTCTGCACCATATACGTTTACCATCTCTGCGAGTTCGGTATTCTCCTCGCAACCATCAACGTCAGTATAGGCGGCAAGATTCACAACAATATCAGGCTTAAGATCTTTTATGATTTCTTTGCCTTTTTTTTCGTCCAAAATATCCCAATCTTCAATATCGAAAACTGAACATTCGTAAAAACGGAGGAAGAAGGGAACTATGTTCTTGCCGATTAATCCTTTTCCGCCTGCAAAGAGGATCCTCATCTTCCTCCATAGACGATCTCGTAGTACCTCATATAATCACCAGATTTTATTCTCTCCCACCAGGATCTATTCTCTATGTACCAGTTAACTGTTTCCGGCAGTCCTTTTTCAAATTCGATTTCGGTTTTGAAGCCAAGTTCCCTTTTTATCTTTGCAGCATCGATGGCGTACCTTCGATCATGCCCGGGTCTGTCCTTCACGAACTTTATGAGGGAGTAAGGTTTTCCAAGTATGTCAAGGAGCATCCTTACAATCTCTATGTTTGTTCTCTCGTTGTCAGCTCCGATGTTATAAATCTGTCCCGGTCTTCCTCTGTGTAACACGAGGTCTATAGCGCGAGCGTGATCTATAACATGGATCCAGTCCCTTACGTTTCTTCCATCGCCGTATATGGGGAGTTCCTTGTCTTCCAAGGCATTAGTTATCACAAGGGGGATGAGCTTTTCTGGAAACTGGTAAGGTCCATAATTGTTTGAACACCTGGTTATGATAACTGGAAGTCCGTAGGTTTTATAATATGCAAGGCATAAGAGGTCGGCAGAAGCTTTCGATGCCGAATATGGGCTTGTTGGGCAAAGTGGGGTTTCTTCTGTGAACTTTCCTTCAGGTCCTAACGAACCGTAAACTTCGTCCGTTGAGATTTGGATAAATTTGGAGATTCCTCTTCTTTTTGCCACTTCCAGCAGAGTATAGGTTCCGAAAACGTTTGTTTTTATAAAGTCCGAAGGGTCTATAATTGAGCGATCCACGTGGGATTCGGCAGCGAAGTTTATAAGAACATCTATGCCTAGATCGAAAACATCTTCTACGAGCCTTAAGTCTGCTATGTCACCCTTTACAAACCTTAACCTTCTGTCCTTTTCCAGATCTTTTAAATTTTCCAAATTTCCGGCGTATGTAAGTTTGTCAAGATTCACTATTTCATAGGGATACCTTTCCAGCATGTACCTTATGAAGTTACTCCCTATGAAACCACATCCTCCAGTTACGAGGATTCTCATTTTACCCGTCCCTTCTGTCCCATCTATAAGGGATGTCATTTAGGTGAGGATGAATTCTATATTCGTCGGGATTTTCCCGATTGTAAGGCTCTGTCGGTATGTTTATTATTAAGGCCTCCGATTCACTTATGCATTTCCATCCGTGGTAGACCATCTTTGGTACAACGACTAGTGAGAAATTATAGTCACCGATGTAGAACTCGTTTATCTCACCTTTTGTCGGTGATCCTTCCCGGGCGTCATAGAGGACAAGCTTTATCATTCCCTTGATGCACGCTACGTAGTCGTCCTGAATCATGTGGTAATGCCATGCCTTTACAACACCGGGGTAGGTAGTCGTAAGATATATCTGACCGAACTTTTTGAATATTTCATCATCACAACGGAGTATCTCCATAAGTCTTCCCCTCTCATCGGGGATAACAGTCAATTTTTTAACCTTTACGCCTTCAATCATTTCAGTCGTTATTTGCACCTGTCTGAGCCACTAGTATATTTGCCCTAAGTAGAGACTCGAAAGTTCCAGCGTCAGTCCACCAACCTTCAAGCATCTCATAAGTCATGGTGCCCTCTCTTATATAGGCGTTATTGACGTCCGTAATCTCAAGTTCACCTCTCTCAGAAGGCTTCAATGTACGGATTATGTCGAAGACTTTCGAATCGTACATGTATATCCCTACTACCGCAAGGTTACTTCTTGGTTTTTTGGGTTTCTCCACTATCCTTACGAGCCTTCCGTTTTCAATCTCCGCCACCCCAAATCTTTCAGGATCCGGGACCTCTTTTAGAAGGATCTTTGCACCCGTTTTCTGTTTTTCGAAGTTCCTAACAGCCTTTACTATGTTTTTTTCGATGATGTTATCTCCAAGGATTACGCAGATAGGCTCCCCATCTGCAAAATACTCCGCCAAAGACAGAGCGTGCGCAATCCCGCCCTCTCCCTCCTGATAGGTGTAGTTGAGATGTTTAAGACCGAACTCACTCCCGTTACCCAAAAGCTTAAGGAAGTCACCAGCGTTATTCCCACCGGTCACTATCATTATGTCCTTAATGCCTGCTTTAATGAGGGTTTCCAGCGGGTAATAAATCATCGGCTTATTGTAGACTGGTAGTAAGTGTTTGTTCGTGATCTTCGTTAAGGGATAGAGCCTCGTTCCAAGTCCTCCTGCAAGGATGACCCCTTTCATTAAAACCCTCCCTATTTAGCCCTTTCGGTTATGCCTTTTAGGTCAAAGTTGATTTTAAAACTCGTATCTTTCGGTCTTTTTGTCTGGGTGAGTTTAAGCGTAAGAGCCCAACACAAAGGACTGTACTTTATCTCGTATGAGGTGTCCATCCATTCGTGATTAAAAAACGAGTATCTAACCCCGTATTTTCCATAAAAATCTCTGTATCTTGCCATCATACCGAAGGAGATCTCATGGGATAGGTCCTTCGTGTAGGTGTGGGAGATTGAGATTCCGGTATGTTCTTTTGGGTTATAAGCGAACTCGTTTATCATTGCCCTCAATCCGTCACCGTAAATATTTATTACACTTTGATTTGAAAAGCCAAGATTTTTTATGAGGCTTAGCTTGAGCCTCGCCTTTACATCCGAAAACCTTCTTCCGCTTCCTTCATAGAGCGTGGAAGGTTCCAGGGTACGGGTGAGCGAAAATGACTGTTCCACCTCAAAAATTGACAATTCCTTTGGGGATTCTCCCCTTGTGGTAAGATAGTGACCCAAAGAATACGTAAGAATGTTTGTCTCGAATAGTCTATCCGATGGGTCTATGTATGGGACATTGGTAAGTGAGATTTTTGGAAGGAAAGTCCAAGTGATTTGTGGTTTTATGATGCTATGTAAGCCTCCTTCTTGAAATCCCAAACTATATCTTCTTTTTAGGTGAGTGTTGAAGGAACTTTCGAGTTTTAGCGTTTCAACGCTTCGAAAGGTTTTTGTTTGCTCACCGTCCTTTTCTGTCAAGTATAACTTTATGTTTGGACTGCCTGTAATTTTTAAGTTGAATCCGTGTGATGAATACGATTTAGAAATGGATGGTTCGAAGTTAAGTCTCGCGTGTTTTGAGCCCCTTTCCCTGTAGAAGTTTACGATTTCAGAATTTATGTTAAAAAGGAACATGTTCCTTAGGATTGAGAGGCGATCCGTAAAAAGACTCAAAAAAGGTAGGTACTTGTACGTGAAATCGTTGTTTTTTTGACGTAGATCCCGAAAGTAAGATACTTCTCCAGTAAAGTACGCGTTTTTGAACCTCTTCTCCAAGTAAGCTAAAGACTTAAGAAGCGCCTCACTTCTTTCTTCCGATTCTTCCCCAAAGTCTTTAAGATAGTCTATATCCGATACGAACCTACCCCTAACTTTTAACGTTAAATCCCTAGCGAAGGTTTCGACATGTTCTCCTTTTAGCTCGTATCTTCCGTGCTTGTACTTTCTGTCATCGATGATGTAAAAGAACCATTCCCCCCTTTTGTCGTTCCTTATTGCGTAGTTGAATTCGACTCCAGGTTTTAAACCCCTCTCCTCTATGTAAGAAAGATAAAATGTTGCGTCCTTATCCTTATCTATGGCCCAGAAAAATGACGGGGAAAAGATTATCCCATCTTTACTCGAGATCCTTAATTCAGGTATGAGAAAACCCGTCTCCCTTTCAGTTTTGACGGGAAATATTCCCCACGGAAGATAAAAGATCGGCATATTCCGTATCCGGAACTGGGCTCCCCGTAAGCGCGCGTACCCCCCAACTACTATGTCAGCATTCTTTGCGGTAAATTTCCAGTCAGGCCTTTCAGGGTCACACGTTGTCAAAGACGCTTTTTTTAGACAGTACCTATTTTCGCCTCTTTTCTCTATAGAGTCACCTTCTATGTGGTAATTCCCCCTCTTTATGTAGATTCTTCCGTTCTCTATGTATCCCTCCTTCTTTTCGAGGTCGAAGTAAAGTCTTTCACATATTATTGAATCCTCTCCATCCCTAAGATAGACGTTACCATACGCAAAAATCTCTTTAGTTACCTCGTTAAAGATGACCTTTGATGCTGAAAATATGCGGTCTTTTGATTCGAGTTTCACATTTCCAGTCGCAACAATTATCCCTTTTTCCCTTTCGTACTCGAGAACTTCAGCTTCGACATGAACTTCTTCTATTTTTTCGGCTCTTTCTGAAAAGGCACATTCCGAAAAGGATGGGAAAAGGAAAAGAAGGAGGGCTAAGGCACTAAAAAATCTCATCTATCAAGCTTCTTGCCTCAGCGACCGTAAAAAGCGAGCCAGTAACTATGATGACATCTTTGTCGTCCGCTACGCTTTTTGCGTAAATAAGAGCCTCTTTCACAGAATCCGTAGTATGGGCGTACGGTAAACATTCTTTCAACTTAGGAACTTCAAGAGCCCTTTCAACTGAAGGTCTTGTAAGTATGATCTCTTGGGCCCAAAGGGATATTTCTTTAGCCATCTTTCTAAATTCCTTATCCTTCATGACCCCGAATATGCAGATGATTTTCTTTTCGGAAAGGTTCTTTAAAACGTATTGAGAGAGTGCGGAAAGACCATGAACGTTATGGGCCCCATCGAGTATTATCATGGGTCTTTCCTTTACTACTTCCAGCCTTCCCATCCACTGAACTTTAGAAAGTCCTTCCCTTATTTTAGGCTCTTCTAGTTTAAAGCCTTTCTCTTCGAGAATCTCTAAAACGCAGAGGGCCAAGGCAGTATTAAAGAACTGGTGGTCCCCTAAAAGATTGATGTAAAGGTTTGGTAGGTGCCATCTCAAACCTTTATACTCCATCACTTTTTCATTCTTTCTTTGAAACGAGAAGTCCCGACCCAGTATATAAAGAGGTGCATTTTTTTGTTTTGCCACATCTTTTATAACCTTTAGCGCAACACCTTTTGTTCCTGTGACACAGGGTGTCTCTTCTTTTATAATTCCGGCCTTCTCTCTGGCAATAGAGGAGATGGTCTTTCCAAGATAATCCATGTGGTCGTAAGAGACGTTTGTGATTACGCTGACAAGTGGAAAGATGACATTGGTAGAATCGAGCCTTCCACCCAGTCCTACTTCTATTACTGCTATTTCAACCGATTTTTTCTTGAAATACTCGAAGGCCAAAGCGGTTGTGAAATCAAAGAACGTGAATGAGTCTAAAAGCCCCTTTTCTTCTATCTTCTTCCAGATATATTCCGAAATCTCCACGAATTCTTCATAATCGATATCCTTTTCGTTTATCGAAAACCTTTCAGTTATGGAATGGAGATGGGGAGATGTGTATCTTCCCGTCGTTAATCCATGCTGGGTAAGAATCGTTGAAAGGATCTTCGTAACTGATCCCTTTCCATTGGTACCACCAACGTGTAAGGTCTTATAGCCATTCTGCGGGTTTCCTATGGCTTCCAAAATAGATCTAATCCCATCAAGGCCAAAGACCATGCCTTTCTTCTCCATGCTTAAGATGTGCCTAACTACAGGTGAATCCCTCATGGATAGATAATCGACAGAACTTTGTGAAGAGTTTGCTTCATCTCTTTTCTATCGACTATCATGTCTATCATGCCATGTTCTAACAAGTATTCGGCCCTCTGAAACGAAGGCGGCAACTCTTCTTTGATTGTCTCTTTTATAACCCTCGGACCTGCAAACCCTATCATTGCCTTAGGTTCAGCGATTATTATGTCCCCAAGCATGGCAATACTTGCCGTTACCCCTCCTAGGGTAGGATCGGTGAGGACCGTTATATAGGGTACACCGTCCTTTTTTAATTTGTAAATCGCTCCTGTTACTTTCGCCATCTGCATAAGGGACATTATTCCTTCTTGCATTCTTGCACCGCCAGATGTGCAAAAAACAATAACCGGAATTCTCCTCTCCTTTCCCTCTTTCAGAAGCCTCGTTATCTTTTCCCCCACAACCGAGCCCAGACTGCCGCCCATGAAGTTGAAGTCAAATATCGCACAGAGCACATCCATGTCGAATATCTTCGCCTGTCCACAGAGTACAGCATCCCTCCTTCCAGTCTTTTCAAAAAGTTCCTGAAGCCTAGCCTTGTACGGTTTCGTATCTTTGAATTTCAAAAAATCTACGGGCCTTAAATTCTCATAGAGCTCTTTGAAACTTCCTTCCTCAAAAGTAAATTCTATACGTTTTTCTACAGATATCGGAAAATGGTAAGAGCACTTAGGACAGATACTGAAGTTCCTCTCAACCTCTTTTCTGTAAAGAAGCTCCATACAGGACGTACACTTTATCCAGAATGCCTCTTCCTTTTCCGCTTCAGCTTTTTTTATCTCCTTTTTGATGTCTATCTCTTTGTGAGCCTTAACTTCTTTCTTTTCCTTCTTTTTGAAAATGCCCATTTTTCGCTTGAATTCGGTGTCAAAAACTACCAAAATTAAGAACATAGTGTCAATAGAAAGGGTTTGGATCGAATCGGAATATCCTTTGGAAGGAGTATTAACGTACGGCTCAAAGGATCTGGGTGTTATTATATGCCATCCGCATCCCCTTTACGGTGGTTCCATGAGGAATAACGTAGTCTTTGCCCTCGAGAGGGGATTTCTGGAGCTTAATTTTACAACCCTTAAATTCAATTTCAGGGGAGTTGAGAAAAGTGGAGGATCATACGATGATGGGCGGGGGGAAGAGAAGGATCTTTTTTCCGCCATAGAGTTCCTTGAATCGAAACTCAACCCTTCCGCTAAGCTAGTTCTTGCAGGATATTCCTTCGGAGCGTGGATCTGCGCAAAGGTGTCCATCCAGAAGGATAAAGTCTCAGATCTTCTCCTCGTATCTTACCCATTTTCGGTTTATGAAAAAGAACCGGTTATGCGTTTTAAAAAGAGGATATACTTTCTTTGCGGTTCGATGGATGAAATTTCACCGGTCTCCCAAAATATGGAAGTATACCAAAGCCTTCCCCAGCCTGAAAAATCGATAACCATCCTCGAAACAGATCACTTTTATATAGGAATGGAACGGGAGATAGTCGATTTCGTGAAAAGAGCGTTTGCTTGAAGTCTAGAGAGGAAAGCCCTTGCTTTAGAGATATCCTCGGCTATTGCGGTTTTGAGTCCTTCTACTGAATCAAACTTTTGTTCATCCCGTATTCTTTCGTAAAATCTGACCTCCAACTCCATACCGTAAATGTCTTGGTTAAATCCTAAAATGTGGGTTTCGAGACATATTCTATTGTAATTGAAGGTCGGTTTAAATCCGATGTTTGTAACAGAGGGAAGATAGTTACCTTGAAACTCAGTCTCTGTCACGTAAACACCGTTTTTCGGTAAAATTTGATTTTCGAGAAAAGCTAAATTCGCTGTTGGAAAACCTATTTTTTTTCCAATCCCAGCCCCATATACGACCTTTCCTACGATTGTAAATGGCCTACCCAAAAGTTCATTTGCCCTTCTTATCTCGCCGTCTAAGAGTAATTTTCTGATTTTATTACTTCCAACCTTCTCGCCGTCAATAGTTACTGGATCGATTTTTTTAAAGAATACTCCGTACTTTTTTGAAAGCGTCTCCACCAACTCCACATTTCCTTTCTGATCCTTTCCGAACCTAAAGTCGCTGCCAAGGATAACGGCTGAAACTCCGATCCTATCTATGAGAACTTTCCGAAAGAAAACCTCCGGCTGAGAGTCTCTCAGAGTCTCGTCAAATTTTAGGACAACTAGAACGTCAACCCCCATCTCCTCCAAGATCCTTTTTTTTACTGGAAGTGGGGTTATAAGTCCGTTTATGTTTTCAGGCTTAAGTACAAACAAAGGATGGGGATCGAAAGTCAAAACTACGAAAGTTGCATTCAGCTCTTCTGCTTTCTTTCTAGCTTCTTCTATTATCTTTCTATGACCTATGTGTACCCCATCGAAATTTCCAATTGTTATGACCGAGGTTCCAAGTCTTTGTAGCTTCTCTAACCCTTCTATAACTTTCATGGCCCAACCCTTGACATTTTTCGCAAATATTTTTTTATTTAAATGTAATGCCGAAGTGGCGGAATTGGAAGACGCGCTAGATTCAGGATCTAGTGGGCGTAAGCCCGTATGGGTTCGAGCCCCATCTTCGGCATATCTACCCCCTCATCCCGAAAATCATTGACAAAAGCACCTATTTAGGATAAAAGATTGTGAATTTTTTTTCAATTTCTCAATGAAAGGAGAATTGCATGAGAGAGGCAGTAATAGTTTCTTGCGTAAGAACTCCAATAGGGCAGTTCGGGCAATCATTAAAAGATGTGCCATGCGTAGAACTTGGTGCTATAGTGATAAAGGAAGCACTAAAAAGGGCTGGCATTAGACCTTCAAGAAGTAAGGATCTTGAATACGCACCTCAGATATTTGGCGGGAATACCCGAACTGAGCTGGAGGATAAATATTACGATTATGATGATTCCCTAAAAGAGGTTATAATCGATGAGGTAATAATGGGTTGTGTTATTCAGGCCGGTCAGGGACAGAATCCCGCAAGGCAGGCAAGTATATACGCCGGGATACCCAAGGAGACGACCGCCTATACTGTGAACCAAGTCTGTGCCTCAGGGCTTAAGGCAATAATATGTGCTATTCAGGCCATCCTATCCGGAGACGCGGATATTATCGTTGCAGGCGGTATGGAGAATATGAGCATGGCTCCTTTTGCCCTTCCAGCCATGAGGTGGGGTGCCCGAATGTTTGACGCGAAAGCTGTCGATCTTATGGTACTCGATGGGGTTTGGGAGATATTCTATGGTTATCATATGGGTGTCACTGCAGAAAACATTGCTGAGAAGTATGGTATCTCTAGGGAAGAGCAGGACAAGTTCGGACTTATGAGCCACCAGAGGGCAAGACAGGCCATAAAAGATGGCCTTTTTAAAGAAGAGATCGTTCCTGTGACCGTGCCACAAAAAAAGGGAGAGCCGATCGTCTTTGATACCGACGAAAGACCGATGGAGACTTCTTTGGAAAAGATGGCCAAGTTACCGCCTGTTTTCAAGAAGGATGGGACAATAACAGCCGGAAATGCATCAGGGATAAACGATGCTGCATCTGCCGTAGTCGTTATGTCGAAAACGAAGGCTTTGGAGCTAGGTATTAAACCCATTGGAAAGATAATTGCATGGGCAAGCGCCGGTGTAGATCCAGCCTATATGGGATTGGGCCCCATCCCTGCAATCAAAAAAGCATTGAAGAAAGCTAATTTGACAATTGATCAGATAGATATAATAGAGTTGAATGAGGCTTTTGCCGCCCAGGCAATTGCCTGCATAAGGGAACTAAACATAAGCATGGACAAATGTAACCTTTTTGGAGGAGGAATATCTCTTGGTCACCCAATAGGTTGCACTGGAGCCAGACTCGTAACAACCGCACTCCACGCCATGAAGAGGATGAACTTAAAATATGGGCTTGTGTCGATGTGCATCGGTGGAGGAATGGGCCTTGCAGCAGTTCTAGAGAGGGAGGAATAAGGTGGCTTACAATAACATTTCTTTCGACATAAAAGATGAAATAGCACTTGTTAAAATCAATAGGCCTAAGGCTCTAAATGCTTTAAATTCTGAGACCCTTGAAGAACTTAAAAACCTTTCCGACGAACTAGAAAAAAGAACGGATGTGAAGATCATCATTCTAACAGGGGAAGGAGACAAGGCATTTGTTGCCGGCGCGGATATCCTTGAGATGAAAGACATGGATCCGACTACTGGAATGGAATTTTCGAAAAAGGGGCATCAGGTTTTGTCCAAACTTGAAAACATGCCTAAGCCCGTAATTGCCGCAGTTAATGGATATGCATTGGGGGGTGGTCTAGAGCTGGCCCTTGCATGTGACATAATATACGCCTCCGATAAAGCGAGACTCGGTTTTCCCGAAGTCACACTCGGAATACATCCCGGGTTCGGCGGAACCCAAAGACTGGCTAGACTTGTGGGGCTGGCAAGGGCAAAGGAACTCATATTTACAGGTAGGGTCGTAACTGCCAAAGAGGCCTTCGAGATGGGTCTTGTGAATAAGGTTGTTCCTCATGATGATCTAATGAAAGAGGTTTTTTCTCTTGCTGAGACGATAAAATCGTGCGGACCTATCGCAGTAAGGTTAGCTAAAGAGTGTGTCAATAAAAGCCTCTATCTCAGTTTGGAGGAGGGGCTCTTCCTTGAGGCAACGAACTTCGGCATATGCTTTGGAACAAAAGACCAAAAGGAGGGGATGACAGCCTTCGTCGAAAAAAGAAAACCTCTCTTTAAGGGTGAATGAACCCCTCCCGATGAGAATAGCTGGAATTCAGTTTTCTTGTTCGCAGGACAAAAATAAAAACATTGACAAGGCATTAGAATTTTTAGACCTTGCCATGGATAAAGGTGTAAGTATCGTGTGTTTTCACGAAATCTTTAACCTATTTTGGTTTCCCAGGGAAAGAAACGGGTCCTTTTTTGACCTCGCCGATGAGCCAAAGTCTTTTCTTTTCAAACCTTTTTTTGAGAGGGCTAAAAAGTATAAAGTTTCTATATTGCTTCCCTTTTTCGAAAAGGCCAGGCATACATACTACAATAGTTGCATGGTCATAAACGGAGAAGGCGAACTTGTAGGTATTTACAGGAAGGTTCACCTAGCTCAGATTCCGCTTTGGGAGGAGGAATATTACTTTTCGAGAGGGTCTGACTTTCCTGTCTTTTCTTTGGGGCCAGTAAAGATAGGTATACAGTTGTCTTGGGACAATCTCTACCCAGAAGGGACCAGAATTTTGGCTTTGAAGGGTGCTCAAATCGTCTTTGCCCCAACGGCCTGTGCATTTAGAACGCAAAATTTATGGGAAACGGTGATAAAGGCAAATGCAATAACTAACGGTCTTTATATCATGAGGGTCAACCGAGTGGGAAGTGAAAGGCAACAGGATTTTTATGGTATGAGCTTCTGTGTCGATCCGGAGGGAGAATTAATATCCGGGCCTGCGGCCATGTACGATAGTCTCATTATTGCCGAAATAGACCTTGATCATCAAAAAAAAGTAAGGGATATGTGGCCCCTTCTTAAAAGGAGACTGCCCGAGGCGTATTCTGAGCTCATAAGGGGGGATTATTAATGGAAAAGACCCTCTGTGTCATCTGTGCGTGGAGGGAAAACTGTCAGAAAAGGTTTATGAGAAGAAACGATATATCCCTTAGATGTCCGGACTTTGTGAGGGATATTACCATAAAAGACGAAGAGAGCGTCAATGATAAAGGCGGAGATAAAAAAGAGACTTAAGAAAGCCTGCCACCTTTTGAAAGCAAAAGGGATAATACCGGAAGAAATTGAAATTGACCCCCATGTGGAGGTTCCCAGAGAGAAGGAATTTGGGGATTATTCGACAAATCTTGCTTTTTATCTATCTAAGGCTTTGAAAAAGGATCCCAAAACGATAGCCCAAATCCTTTTAGAAAACTTGGAAGTGGACGATATTTGTACGGAAAAAAGGGTCGCAGGGGGTGGGTTTTTAAATTTTTATTTAAAAGCCAGTTTTCTGCGTGAGTGTCTTTTTAAAATATTTATCCATGGGATGGAGCCTTTCTTTCCTGCCTTAGGAAGAGAAAAAAGGGTTCTTGTTGAATTTGTGAGTTCCAATCCTACAGGACCTTTACATATAGGTCATGGAAGGTGTGCCGCATTCGGCGATGCCCTTGCCCGGGTTCTCGAAAAGGTCGGTTTCAGCGTTACAAGAGAGTACTATATAAATGATGCCGGAAGGCAGATGGAGACATTAGGCGAATCCGTATATTTACGAATTAAGGAGCTTTCCTCCGAAGAGGTCGATTTCCCCAAGGACTTTTATAAGGGCGAGTATATAAAAGATATCGCGAAAGAGATTTTGCACAAGGGTATTACTCTTCCAAAGGAAAGATCCGAGGCTGTGCGATTTCTAGCCAGATATGCGTCAGATAGAATAATGGAAGGGATAAAGGAGGACTTAGAAAAATTTGGTGTTTTCTTCGATAGTTTCAAAAAGGAGTCAGAGTTCTACGAGTCTGGACTTGTGGATAAAACTATTGGGCTTTTGCAAGAGTCTGGCTATGTTTATGAAAAGGATGGGGCCAAGTGGTTTAAGACAAGCCTATTTGAACAGGATGAGGACAGGGTTCTTGTGAAGTCAGACGGTGAAAAGACTTATTTCGCCTCCGATATCGCTTACCATCGGCAGAAGTTTTTAAGGGGTTATGATCTTCTTATAAATGTCTGGGGTGCTGACCATCACGGATACGTTCCCAGGATAATGGCTGCTCTTTCCGCCCTTAATCTCAATAAGGAGCTCCTAAAAATAATACTTATCCAGTTTGTCACACTCCTTAAAGATGGAAAACCAGTCGGTATGTCAACAAGGGAGGCTACGTTTACCAGTCTTAGAGAACTCGTTGACGAGGTCGGAAAAGATGCCGCAAGGTTCATCTTTCTCACCCGTAAAAACGATGCCCATCTAGAGTTTGATCTCGATTTAGCGAAGAAGAAAAGTAACGAGAACCCAGTTTATTACGTCCAGTATGCTCACGCAAGGATAGAAAGTATTTTGAGAAATGCCCTCGAAGAAGGATTCGAAATAGATTGGCTAACAAAAAGAAGCGTAGATAGAAAAATTTTAGATCTCCTTTCCCTTGAAGACGAGCTGGAGTTAATGAAAGCTTCTAGTCGATTCTTCGAAGTTGTAGAAGACGTTGCAAAGCACTTGGAGCCTCATAGAATAACGTATTATCTTATAGAGCTCGCTCAGAAATTCCACGGTTACTATAATGCCACAAGGATCCTCACTGAAGCCAAAGAGATTTCACAGGCAAGGCTGGTTTTGGTCTTTGTAATAAAGGAGATAATCAAAGAAGGTTTAGGAATGCTAGGAGTGGAAGCTCCTCTTAAGATGTAATTCCACAAAAACCTTATGAATAGAAAAAAAAGTAAAATCAGAGAGTACCTCGAGTCTTTCATTATAGCCCTCGTAATTGCGCTTTTTGTGAGGAGTTTCTTTATTCAGGCTTTTAAAATCCCAAGTAGCTCTATGGAGCCTACGCTCCTCGTTGGGGACCATTTGCTCGTAAACAGGCTAAGTTACGTTGTAAAAGTTCCGTTTACTGACAAGATCATCTACGAGATATCTAAACCCAAAAGGGGCGATGTGATAGTTTTTAGGTACCCCATGGATGAGACTAAGGATTTTATAAAAAGGGTGATAGCGATTGAGGGGGATACTATAGAGATAAAAAACAAAGTAGTGTATTTAAATGGGGAAAAAATAGCAGAACCTTATGCTATCTTTGCTGATCCAATAATCCTTCCGAGAAATGTGGCGCCGAGGGATAACTTTGGTCCCGTAAAGGTGCCCAAGGATTCGTACTTCGTTCTTGGAGACAATCGGGACAGAAGTTTAGACAGCAGGTTTTGGGGATTTGTGAGGAAGGAACATTTGGTAGGAAAGGCATTCATACTTTATTTTTCGTGGAATAAAGAGCCCAAAAATATCTGGGGATATGTAAGATGGGATAGAATCGGGATGCTCATAAGATAGAGCTAGCTCTGCTTCTTAAAAGCTTCTTTTAACTCTTCTAGTAATCGCCTCTGTCTTTCTGTAAGCTCTGTGGGAATTTTGACGTTTAAATAGATTAGCTCATCTCCTCGCCCATACCCTCTCGTTTTTGGGATTCCCATGCCACTTAATCGGATAACTTTCCCTGGCTGCGTTCCGGGTGGAATCTCTATTTTTACAT
Organism: Thermodesulfobacteriota bacterium; assembly: GCA_025062045.1. Taxonomy (NCBI): domain Bacteria; kingdom Pseudomonadati; phylum Thermodesulfobacteriota; species Thermodesulfobacteriota bacterium. The sequence goes on along the minus strand of JANXAF010000002.1, from coordinate 209,379 downwards.
CCCCATCGAGGGTAGGCACCTTTATCTCACCGCCAAGACACAGAGTAGGAAAGTCAACATCCACTCTAACGATGACATTGTCTCCGTCCCTCTCGAATATGGGATGTGGTCTTACATGGATTACGACGTAAAGATCTCCGGGATGAGTATCAGTTGGAGATTTCGCACCTTCTCCTCTGATTCTTAATCTTGTGCCGGAATCTACCCCTGGAGGTATTTTTATATTCAGTCTCTTTTTTGTCTTTACATAGCCCCGTCCTTTACACTCCTTGCAAGGATGATTTATTACGTAACCCTCTCCATAACATGAATCACAAGTCTTGTTTATCGTGAAAAACCCGTGAGTATAACGGATCTGGCCCCTTCCGCCACATGCTCCGCATACGTTGGGTTTGAAACCCGGTTCGATTCTAGTTCCGTTACAGACGGGACATTTTTCTTCCTTTGGAACCTCTATCTCCTTTTCGCACCCGAAAATCGCTTCTTCGAACTCTATCTCTAAATTGTACCTAAGATCTTCTCCTCTTTTTGTTCTTCTTGTCCTTCCGAAAAAGTCGCCGAAGAAATCCTCAAAGAAATCGTCGAATCTCGTTCTAAATCCGAAATCGAATATCGAATCTACGCCGTCTACCGTTCCGTACCGATCGTACTTTGCTCTTTTTTCCGGATCAGAGAGGACTTGGTATGCTTCGTTTATGTCTTTAAATTTTTCTTCTGCTTCTTTGTCGCCAGGGTTTCTATCTGGATGGTACTTTAGTGCGAGCCTTCTGTAGGCCTTTTTTATCTCTTCTTCGGTTGCATTCCTATCTACATTGAGGATCTGATAGTAGTCCTTTGCCACGGATCCAATTCACTCTATGATTCCGCCCTTAGTGATTCGGATTCTTCCTTTGCTTCAGAAGGTCTTTTTGAGACACAGACCATCGCTGGTCTCAGTAGTCTTCCTCCCAAAAGGTAGCCTTTTTGGAACTCACAGAGCACAGTACCTGGCTCACAATCGGTCCTTTCCTCTTCTGTGAAAGCTTCATGGAGGTTTGGATCGAACTTCTGACCAACACATTCTATTCTTGTAACTCCTGCCTTTTCTAAAACTCTAAGAAACTGGTTCAATGTGAGTCGCACACCTTCTTCGATCCCTTTGATATCGCACGTCCTCTGGGCGTGGTCTAACGCTCTTTCAAGGTTATCGATAACAGGAAGAAGCTCTTTTATCAGCACCTCATTTCCGTACCTTATAATGTCTTGCTTCTCCTTTTGCTTGAGCTTCTTGTAATTTTCGAAGTCGGCTTGCAGGTATAAAAGCCTCTCCTTGAGTTCGTTTATGCTTTTCTCTTTCTCCTCAATTGTCTTTTTTAATTCTTCAATTATTTCGTCCTTCTTTTTCCTTTTCTTCTGTTCCTCGTGTTCCTCTTTTGGTTTTATCTCTTCCTGCAAGGTTTCACCTTTCTGTTTTATATCCTCTCCGTTCCCTTGCATGGCACACCTCACATCTTCGTTAAGTAATCCGTCAAAACCTTTGCTGTATAAGTGACAACCGGAATAAGCTTAGAATAATCCATACGAACAGGGCCTATGACTCCTAAAACTCCAGCTCTCTTTTCGTTTATCGCAAAGGAGGAAGCGATAATACTCATATCCTTCATCTCTCTCATCTGGCATTCCTCTCCTACAAGCACAACTACATCTTTCTCAGAAAGACACCTGTCTAGAATGCTTAGAAGTTTTTCCTTCTGTTCGAGGGCTTTAAATATCTCCCTTACCTTGATGATATCTGTAAACTCAGGTAACCCAATGATCTTCGATGTCCCTTCAATGTAGATCTCCCGTTTTTCGCTTCCGGCTATGAGAGAGTCGAGGGATTCTTTTATCTTTGATATGAGGACTTTAAAGTCCTCAGTATCTTTCTTTATCTCTTCGAGAAGTTTTCCCTTAAGTTCAGAAAATGTCAATCCTTCAAATCTTTCATTCATGTACTGTTTCATACTTTCAAGAACACTAAAAGGTATGTTCTCTTCAAGGCTCAACACCCTCTTATACACCATGCCGGAAGACGTGATAAAAAGGACCAAAAGTGATCTATTTGAAAGCTTAACAAACTCGACTCTTTTGAACTGCATCGAATTCAATTTAGGCTCAACAACAATACCAGCATACCTGGAAATCGCGGCAAGGGCACGCGAGGTATCTATCATTACCTCTTCCAAGTGCGTATAACCCTGCTTAAAGTAACTTGAGATTAGCTCTCTTTCCCTTTTTGCAGGAGCCTTAAAGTTGGATAAAGAATCCACGTAGTATCTGAAAGCCTTTCCGGTGGGGATTCTTCCAGAGACAGAATATGGCTTATAAAGGTAACCCTGTTCCTCCAGTTCGTACATTATGTGGCGGATCGTTGCGGCACTAAGTCTATTGTTGAGATAGTTTGACACTAGTTTAGAACCCACGGGCTGAGCTGTATCCATGTATGTCTCAATTATGATTTCCAGTATCCTTTCTTCCCTTTCGGTCAGAGCCATGAATACTCTTAACATAAATTAATAATGCGTCCCATCTTTGTCAAGAAAAGGCAAAAATGACGGCTGTTCGGAAAAAAGTGTTGACGGAAGGAAAGGAAAAAAAATATGTATTATCTAGCTCATACGCAATCCGGAGGGATGGATGTGAGAAAGTTAGGCCCAGAGGATCTCTATAAGGTTTGTGACGAAAGTCTGTTCCCTTTTGAAACGACGGAAGAGCTCGGGGGGGAGTATCAGATTATAGGTCAGAAAAAGGCCCTAAAGGCTATCGACTTTGGCCTCGGGATGAAGAGCTCCGGGTTCAACATCTTCGTCCTTGGAGAAACCGGAAGTGGCAGAATGTCCGTCGTGATGAACCTCGTTCAAGAGGTTGCAAACAAGGAGCCCGTTCCGTCAGATTGGTGCTACGTCTACAATTTTAAAGATCCCGATTCACCCTGCGCTATTTCTCTCGCACCAGGTAAGGGACCTGAGTTCCAAAAAGATATGGAAGAACTTGTAAAGTACTTGAAAACGGAGATACCAAAGGCTTTCGAATCAAAAGAGTATGAGGTTCAGAAAAACAAGATCATAGGCGAATTTCAGGAAAAGCAGGAAGAATATTTAAGAAAGCTTGAAGAGGAGGCGCGATCACAGGGTTTTCTCCTTCGGAAAACACCGGCTGGCATACTTATAGTTCCAGCGAAAGTCTCAGGCGAACCTCTAACCAGAGACGAATTTGATGCTCTAGATGAACCGACAAGAAGGCTTCTTGAGGAAAGGGGGAGGGTATTACAAGAAAAGTTAAATGACGTTCTAAGGGCTTTAAAACAGGCAGAAAGATTGGTGAACGAAATGATTTCTCGTCTTGAAAAAATGATAGCCCTTGAGGTTTTGCAGCCAGCTGTGGATGCCTTAAAGAAGAAATACGGTGACAACAAAAAGATTTTATCATACCTGGAAGACGTAAAGGAGGATATCTTATCCAACATCGAGGATTTTAGAGCCCAGCCTGATATCCCTTCACCGTTTCCCTTCCTCAAACTCCCAAAGATTGAACCGTCATTTAGCAAATACTCTGTAAATGTTCTTGTCAGTAACGGGGATAGGACGGGGGCTCCTGTTATTTTTGAGAGTAACCCTTCATACCTTAATCTTTTTGGAAGGATAGAGTACAAGTACCTCTATGGGATTGCGGTTACGGATTTTACCATGATAAAACCCGGTTCCCTCCACAAGGCCAATGGTGGCTATCTTGTTCTATACATTGAGGATCTATTGAAGAACATATTCTCTTACGATGCGTTAAAGAGGGCACTCAAAAATAAGGAGATAAAAATAGAGGATGTTCTTGAGCAGTATAGGCTTATGAGCACATCTGCCCTCAAACCCGAACCCATACCTTTAGATGTGAAGGTCATAGTGATCGGCAATCCTTTTTATTACTACATCCTTTACAATCTCGACGAAGAGTGGAGAAACCTCTTTAAGGTAAAGGCGGACTTCGACACAAGAATGGAGAGAAATGAGGAAAACATAAAAAGGTACGCATCTTTTATATCCTACATCCAAAAGGCTGAAAACCTTCTCCCCTTTGATAGGTCAGCGTGCGCAAGAGTGGTAGAGTATGGTTCAAGACTTGCGGAACATAAGGAAAAGCTATCAACAAAGTTTGGTCAAATAGCAGATCTTCTAAGAGAGGCCAACTACTGGGCTAAGCAAGAAAATTCCAACGTCGTAAGTGGCAGGCACGTACTTAAAGCGCTTGAAGAAAAAATATACAGGGTAAACAGGCTCGAAGAGAAACTGAGGGAAATGATGTTAGAAGGTACACTAATCGTTGACACCGAAGAGGAAAAGGTTGGCCAGATAAATGGGCTTGCCATCTTGGATCTCGGTGATTATAGTTTTGGAAAGCCGTCAAGAATAACCGCTAAAACCTACGCGGGAAGGGCTGGTATCGTAAATATAGAAAGGGAAACGAAGTTGAGCGGAAGGATACATGAGAAGGCGATATTTATCATTTCGAGTTATCTCGGTAGCAAATATTCGACAAAGAAACCTATTACACTTTCGGCATCCATAACGTTTGAGCAGCTTTACGAGATGGTTGAGGGTGATAGCGCAACGTGCGCCGAGCTTTACGCACTCATAAGCAGTATCGCGAATTTACCTTTGAAACAGAGCATTGCTGTCACAGGATCTATGGATCAAAACGGAGAGGTACAGCCGGTAGGCGGTATAAACGAGAAAATAGAAGGATTCTTTGAACTATGTCGGATGAGGGGTTTAAATGGATCACATGGCGTCATAATCCCAGAAAGAAACGTTAAAAATCTCATGCTCAAAAAGGACGTGGTCGATGCTGTACGGGAAGGGAAATTCACAATATACGCTATAAAAGAGATGGAGGAGGGACTCGAGATACTGACAGGTTTACCTGCAGGAAAAATGCGGGAAGATGGCACCTACCCCGAGGATACTATCAATTATCTTGTCATGAAAAGACTCACTGAAATAACGGAGGCCATGGAGAAAAAGAAGGAGGAGGAAGAGGAAAAGAAAAAAAAGGATGAATCCAATAACCCGTAAGGAAATAGAAAGGAAGATATCACTTTATGAGCCAAAAAAAATAAAAGATGATAGGGCAAAAAGAGCCGCTGTCCTTGTGCCGATATACGCAGGGACAGAACCTCTTTCCATAATTCTCACGAAGAGAACTACGGAGGTTCGGATCCACAAGGGTGAAGTATCTTTTCCTGGTGGTGTGTGTGAGAAAACCGATGGAAATACTCTGGATGCGGCACTCCGTGAGTCTTTTGAAGAAATAGGATTAAAAAGACAAGATTTAGAGGTGCTCGGTAGGCTGGACGATTTGTATACAATATCCGGTTACCTTGTCTCTCCGTATGTTGCCTGGATAAATTCGCCCTATAATTTTAGGCTCAGTCGGAGGGAGGTTGCATTTTTGATATTTTTGCCTCTCGATATAATCCTCTCTCCTGACTTTAAAAACGAAGATTCTCTCATCTACAGTGGCGAAACAATATTTGGGGCGACCTTAAGGATCTTAAAAAATTTGAGTTCCGTCATAATCTCGGATTAGAGGCTTTGGCTGCAAAAGATGGAAGGATCCCGCATCGAGACTGTAAAGAGAAATTTACCTTTAGTTGCGATAATTGGAAGACCGAATGTTGGAAAATCTACTCTCTTTAACAGGATATCCGGATCAAAGAAGGCCATCGTAGAAGACATACCCGGGGTCACAAGGGACCGCAATTATGCCAGGTGTGAGTACAACGGGGTTAGCTTTATGCTCTGTGATACAGGTGGTTTTGACGTTGGATCGAAGGATAGCATAGCCCTAGGTGTCAAGAAACAGATTGAAAGGGCTCTCGAAGAGTCAGACGTCATAGTTTACCTTTTCGATGTCACTGAGGGTCTCCTTCCGGAAGACGAGGAGGGAATAAGAATCATAAGAAAGGCAAACAAGCCTGTCTTCTACGTGGTTAATAAGATAGACAGCGAAAAAAAGATCAAGGATTTGTCTGAGTTTTACGCACTCGGTATGGATAGAATTTTTCCCATAAGTGCTCTTCATGGGAGAAACCTCACCGAACTTTTAGAATCGCTGACATTAGCGCTAAGAGCCTTTCAGGGAGAAGACACTTCTGAGGAGGAAGAACCTTTAAAGATAGCCATAATTGGGAGACCCAACACAGGAAAGTCATCCATCGTTAACGCAATAGTTGGAGATGAGCGCATGATAACTAGTGAAATTCCTGGAACAACAAGGGATGCCATTGATACTGAAATTGTTTTTCATAAAAGAAGGTTTGTCATAATAGACACGGCCGGCATAAGAAAGAAAAGTAAGGTCAATACGGTGGTGGAAGTAAAATCTGTTGCAAGCGCTATAAAGACCATAGAAAGATCCGACATAGTCAATCTCATCGTCGACGCACACGAAGGGGTAAGCCACCAAGAAGCCTCTCTCGTCCATACTGTGCTTAACTATGGAAAAGGACTTGTAATAGTCGTAAATAAGTGGGACTTGGTAGAGACGAGGATGGAAGAAGAAGAGTATCTGAGACTTTTGAGAGCAAGAATTCCCCATGCTAGCTTTTGTCCTTGCATCTTCGTTTCGGCACTAAAAAAGAAGAACATCGACAAAATATTATATGCCGATATTCAAGTCGACTCGGAGATGAAAAAAAGGATTGAGACTTCCGAGCTTAACCGTGCCTTGACAAGTATTTTGGAGGAAAGGCAGCCTCCCTCCGCGGGGGGAAGAACTGTAAAGATATACTACGCAACTCAGGTGGGTATCTGTCCGCCATCTTTTGTATTCTTTTCAAACCATCCGCAGTCCATACCCGCGCACTATAAAAAATACTTAGAGAATTCCTTAAGGGAAAGATACGGTTTTTTGGGCTGTCCGCTCAGGCTAAAGTTCAAAAAAAAATAGCGGCAGTTCTTTACTATTTCTTTTTGCTCGTTGTTTTTTTTCTTTGTTGTCTTTTCCTTTTTTGATGCCATCCCTTGCCCCTTCTATTTATGCTCTTCCTTTCCTAGATCGATCCTTCCGTGACGGATAGGGAAGGAAGATATATTCGTTCCTAGAGAGGATGCCTTCTTTTCAAAAACTTCATGTTCCTCCTTGTTCAGCCTCATAATAACGCGTATCGATCTTTTTTCCTTTCCCGATTTTCTTTTTTTCACGGTATGTTCGTACAACAAAGAATGTCTAGTGACAATAAAAAGATCTAGAAGAAATGCCTTCGGCATTTTTTTTGATACAAGAGATATGCTGAAAGTTAACTTTTCGTTTTAAACTGTATATCTCAAATGCCGATTGACTTTTTCCCGAGCTTACTATAACTTTACTAAGACATCATCTTTCGGGGGTAAAATGGCCGGTGTGAATAAAGTGATACTTGTCGGAAGGCTAGGAGCAGATCCTGAACTGAGGCACACCGCTGATGGTATACCTGTTGCCACCTTCAATGTGGCCACAACAGAGGTAAGAAGGGACAAAAACGGCAATAGATTCGAGAAAACAGAATGGCATAGGGTAATCGCTTGGAGAAAACTTGGTGAGATATGCGGGGAATATCTAAAAAAGGGGAGACTAGTGTACATAGAGGGTAGGATCCAGTCAAGAGAATACGAGGGTAAAGACGGGATAAAAAGGAGAGCTTACGAAATAGTTGCAACCGATTTAAGAATGCTCCCAACACCACCACCCCAGGAAGACATACAGAAAGAGCCAGGTCTCCAAGAGGAGATCGAGGAAGAGTTTCCGCATGAAGAGGATGAGGATATCCCACTCTGAAAAAAGGGTTCGCTCCATATAAGATCTCTCAGCTAATTAAGTGGAGGACAGAATGAGATTCTCAAGGGTGTTCTATTTTCCTTTGAAGGAGGACCCTAAAGATGCTGAAGTTATAAGCCATAAACTAATGGTTCGAGCTTCGTTCATCATGCGGCTATCTTCTGGCATTTACAGCTGGCTACCCCTAGGTCTCAAATGCATACGTAAAATAGAAAACATAATCCGGGATGAGATGAATAAAAAAGGTGCCCAGGAGATACTTATGCCTATTGTCCAGCCCAAAGAGCTGTGGACAGAAAGCAAAAGATGGGAAAAGTACGGAAAGGAACTTTTGCGATTTAGAGACAGAAATGAAAGAGAGCTCTGTCTTGCCCCTACCCATGAAGAGGTAGTGACAGATATAGCAAGGAGAGAAATCCGTTCTTACAGGGATATGCCTCTCATTCTTTACCAGATACATACAAAGTTCAGAGACGAAATAAGACCGAGGTTTGGAGTGATGCGGGCTAGAGAATTCGTGATGAAGGACGCTTATAGCTTCGACCGTTCTGAAGAAGATGCGGAAAAAAGTTACGCTGCCATGTACGATGCTTATGCCAATATATTTAGAAGGTGTGGACTTACATTTACGGTTGTAGAAGCGGACACGGGCGAAATAGGAGGAAGTTTCTCTCATGAATTTATGGTCCTTGCCGAAACTGGGGAAGACATAATATTTTTCTGCGAAAAATGCGGCTACAGTGCAAACCATGAAAAAGCAGAGATAGGGGGAAATTTCAAGTTAAGTGGAAAGAGAGGAAATTACAAAAAGGTCCTCACTCCCAATAAAAGAAAGGTCGAGGAGGTCGCAGAGTACTTGAATGTTCCGAAAGAACGGATCCTAAAAACGCTTCTTTACAAGAGCGAAAAAGGGACATTCGGTGTACTGATAAGAGGGGACAGGGAAGTAAACGAAACGAAGTTAAAGAATCTTTTAAACCTCGATTTTGTCGAACTTTTAAGCGGTGACGAGATAGAAAGAATTACTGGAGCACCTCTCGGTTTTTCTGGCCCTCTTGGCCTTTCGATCCCGCTATACGCTGACAAAGAGGTGGGTCAAATGGAGGACTTCGTTGTCGGAGGAAACGAGGCAGATACACATATATTAGGGGTCAACGTATCTGACTTGGAAGTTAGGGGTTTTTACGACCTAAGATACGCTCAAATTGGCGACCCTTGTCCTAGGTGCGAGGGAAGTCTCCTTTCCAAAAGGGGGATTGAGGTGGGTCATATATTCAAACTGGGAACCAAGTACAGCGAGGCGATGAACGCTAAGTTTCTGGATAGAGATGGTAGGGAAAAGTACATAGTTATGGGTTGTTACGGGATAGGTGTGGGAAGGACTCTTGCCGCCGCAATCGAGCAAAAACACGATAAAAACGGTATGATCCTTCCCATTTCCATTGCCCCTTTTGAAGTTACTGTTCTTCCAATAAATGTCACCGATTCCTATTCTATGGAAGTGGCCGAGAGAGTTTACACCGAGCTTATAGATGCCGGTGTTGATGCGTTACTCGACGACAGGGATGAAAGACCGGGCGTGAAGTTTAAGGACTGTGATCTTATAGGTGTGCCAATTAGGGTGACAATTGGCGAAAAAAACCTAAAAGAGGGATATGTGGAGATAAAGATGAGAGATTCTGAAAATACTGAAAAGGTAAAGAAAGAAGAGGTGGTAAGGAGGGTTAATGAGTACGTCCGAAAACATAAGTCTAACTGAATGCGCCTCCCTTTCAGAGCTTCAAGCAAGGATAAAAAACCTCAAGGATCACATGGAAAAGAGTGGCCTTTGTTGTGCAATAATCCTTCAGAACGCCGACGTATACTACTTTACGGGAACCACCCAGAAGTCCGTTCTTTTTGTGCCGCTAGAGGATGAACCCATTTTATTCGTCGAAAAAAATCAGGAAAGGGCAAGGATCGAATCTCCCATATCCCAAATCCCTATCAAAAGTGAGAAGGACCTAAAGGGTCATATCGAGAAGTACCTAACTAAGGGAAAAAGGTGTGGGATGGAGTTGGATGTGATTCCTGTACTTATCTACGAGAGGTGGAAAAAGATACTGAAGGACCATGAGATTGAGGATATATCCAGGGCTCTTAGGGAAATAAGGGCTGTAAAAAGTGAGTTCGAAATCTCGCAGATCAAAAAATCGGGCATGATCATTCGAAAGGTCTTCGACGAGGCAAAAAAAGTGATAGCCGAGGGCGAAAGGGAGCTCGATGTAGCTGCCAGACTCGAGTATGTAGGAAGAATCAATGGCCATCAAGGTTTTCTCCGCATGCGAGGAATGAATCAAGAAATGATGAACATCTACGTCATTCACGGGCTCACAAGCACAATCGCCTCCTTCGCGGATGTCCCCATATCAGGCTATGGAATTACTCCGGCAATCGCCCAGGGTCCTTCATTTAACCGTATAGAAAGAGGGGTGCCTACCCTTGTCGATTACGGTGGCGGATATAACGGTTATATTACAGACGAAACAAGACTCTTTCTTATAGGCGAATGGAAGGACGAGATTATGAGGAGGGCCTACGAGTGTTCCTTTGAGATAATTAGTGAGGTCCAATCTTTTGGTAAAGAAGGGGTAGATGCTACTGAAATCTTCAGTAAAGCAAAAAGCCTTGCAAAAAGGGCTGGCCTTGATGAGTTTTTCATGGGTTATGGCCAGACAAAGGTCAGTTTTGTTGGCCATGGACTCGGTCTTGAGATAAATGAACTTCCCGTTATTACTGAAAAACGAAAGATGATTCTTAAAGAAGGCATGGTATTCGCCTTTGAACCCAAATTCGTAATCCCCGGTCTCGGTGCCTCGGGACTTGAGGTAGACTTCATAGTAAGGAAGTGGGGCCTAGAGAGAGTTACGGATTTTCCACTAGAAGTTCAAGTCCTATGACCTTTTATACTTTTCGTTAAGTAACCTTCTGAATCTTGGGGCATAGATAATATCGAAGGTCTCTTCTTTATCCGGAAATAGGATCAAGGCGTGCTTTTTTACACCTTCAAAGATTCTTAACGCCTCATCATGCGAAATATCGTTAATTCTGATAAAGTTTAAGGCAAAGTCGACTATAAATCTCAGCCTTTTTAGTTTTCTTTCTTCTTCTCTTGCTTCGTCGTCCACGCTAAACTCCAACTTAACTCTCTCAAAAGAAAAAGTATAACCCCTGCTGTTATGCCTGTATCAGCCACATTGAATGCAGGCCAGTGAAAGCCTCTGTAGTGGAAGTCCAGAAAGTCTAAAACGTATCCTTTCGTTATTCTGTCATATAGATTACCGAGGGCTCCCCCGAGAATGAGTAAAAGGGCCACCCTCTGAGAAAGGACAAGGTTACCTTTGATGAGTAAAAAGAAGATCGTTCCCACAACTAAAAGGGGCAACAAAGTAAAAACGATGAATGAATATTCGGATCCGGAAAGGAGACTGAAAGCCCCGCCATAGTTTTTCACATGGACAAGGGAAAAAAAAGGAAGATACTCGATTTCTTGACCATAGGGCAAGTTTTTTTCAATCAACTTTTTTGTCACTTGATCTAAGACAAATACAAACGCGCTTATAAGGAAGAGAGAATATCTGCGCATCTACCACATACATTTACATAGTTTCCGTAATTTCCAGTATCTTCCGAGTAGTGCCAACATCTCTCACACTTTCTACCCTCGGCCTTTCCAACTTCTACAAAAAAAGCCTCGCCCTTATTTATCTTCAGCTGGGACACTATAAGAATCTCGCGGAGCTCGTCTTTAAGCGGTATTAAAGCATTGTAGTCATCCTCTTTGAGAGAAAGCGTAACTTTTGCATCAAGGGAGTGGCCTATTAGTTTTTCGTTTCTCTTTTCTTCGATCTTTTTGTTAGTTGCGTCCTTCATATGGAGTATCTTCTCCCATAGGGCCTCTATCTCGGGATTTTTAAATCTTTTTTCTACCTCAGGAAATCCATTGAGAAATACACTATCTTCTGCGTTGAAACCCTTAAGATGGAGCCACATTTCCTCTGCTGTCGTAGAAAGAATAGGAGCGATAAGCTTTACCAGACTTACAAGTATCTGGTACATCGTATGTTGAGTACCCCTTCTTTTAGGTGAGTCTTTCCTTTCAACATAAAGCCTGTCTTTCACGATGTCCAGATAAAGGGCGCTCAAATCAACCGCGCAGAAGTTAAGAACCGTGTGGTATATCACGTGGAAATTGTACTCCATGTAAGCTTCCTTACACTTAAGCACCACATCGTATAGACGAGAAAGGATCCATTTATCGACAAAGGAAAGCTGTTCGTACGGGATAGAATCTTTGTCAGGACGAAAATCGTAAAGATTTGCATGTAGAAAACGTAGTGTGTTTCTTATTCTCCTATAAGTTTCAACAAGCCTCAAAACTATTTCGTTAGAAATTCTCATGTCATTTCTGAAATCCTCGTATGTCACCCAAAGTCTCAATATCTCAGCGCCGTACTTATCGATTATCTCGTAGGGTGCGATTATGTTACCTAACGACTTCGACATTTTTCTTCCAGTTCCATCTACCACAAACCCATGTGTCAGTACAGTCTTATAAGGCGCTCTGTCCTCGTTAGCCACAGAGGTAAGAAGTGAGCTATGAAACCAACCCCTGTGCTGGTCAGAACCTTCAAGGTAAAGATCGGCTGGAAATTTGAGCTCCTTCCTTTTTTTGCATACAGCCGCCCAGCTAACACCGGAGTCAAACCAAACGTCTATTATGTCTTCCTCCTTTCTGAATTCACTTCCACCACAATTACCGCAGCGTGCATCTCCAGGGAGGAAATACGAGGCATTCTCCTCAAACCAAACATCCGCACCTCGTTTTTTTACTTCCTCTATGACCTTTCTGAAACTCTCCTCCGACCAGTATGGATCGCCACACTTCAAACAGTAAAAAATGGTTATGGGGATTCCCCAGCTCCTCTGCCTCGATATACACCAGTCGGGCCTTGCAAGAAGCATATTGTATATTCTTTCCCTACCCCATTTTGGAACCCATTTTACCTTATCGATTTCCCGAAGAGCCCTAGTTCTTAGGTCCTTTTTGTCGAGAGAGATGAACCACTGCTCTGTTGCCCTAAAGATTACCGGTTTTTTGCACCTCCAGCAGTGAGGGTAGGAATGTTCCGTCTCTTCGCTATAAAAGAGCATCTTCCTCTCTTTCAGTTTCTCGATTATGAATCTGTTTGCCTCAAACACATTTAAACCTTTAAATTCTTCAACATCTTCTGTGAATCTTCCCCGCTCGTCGACGGGTGAATAACATTCGAGTCCATACTCGAGACCGGTTTCGTAATCCTCCTCCCCATGGCCAGGTGCTATGTGGACAACTCCCGTACCCACATCTTTTGCAACATATTGGGCGAATACCACTATAGAATCACGTTCGTAAAAGGGGTGTCTGAATTTCAGATCCTTTAGGACATCATTTCTCAAAGTACCAGAGATTTCATACTCTACGTAGCCACCCTTTTTCATAAGGTCTTCCATGAGCTCCCGAACGGCGATGTAAATTTCATTTTGCGTCTCCACCGTAACATACTCATACTCGGGATTTATGGCGAGAGCAAGATTCGCAGGCAACGTCCATGGGGTCGTTGTCCAACAGAGGATAAAGACTGGCTTATGAGAAAGACCGCAAAGCTTCGTTCGATACTCCTCTTTCAGAGGAAATTTAACGTAAATAGATATGGTCTTTTCCATCTCGTACTCTATTTCTGCCTCAGCAAGGGCCGTAACACAGTTTATGCACCAGTAGACCGGTTTTTTCTTCCTATAAACCTCACCCCTTAAAAAGAACTTCATCATTTCTTCGATGATTGAGGCCTGATAGTCATAATCCATCGTTATGTAGGGTCTTTCCCAGTCCCCAAAACAGCCCAGCCTTTTAAACTCTTCCCTCTGGATGTTTATATACTTTTCTGCATAAGCTCTGCAGAGCTTTCTCATCTCGAGTTTAGACGGATTTAAATTCTTCTCTTTGAGCTCCTTCTCTATCTGATGCTCTATTGGAAGGCCATGGCAGTCCCAACCGGGAACAAAGTCTGCTCGGTAACCGAACATGAACCTCGACTTTACTATAATGTCTTTGAGGATTTTGTTTAGAGCCGTTCCCAAATGAATATGGCCATTAGCGTACGGAGGACCGTCGTGTAGCACAAAACTTTCACTATTTTCAAACTTTTTGAGAAGGGTTCCATAAACGTCTATCTTACTCCAGTACTCCAGTATCTCCTTCTCTTTCTGCGGAAGGTTCGCCTTCATTGGAAACTCTGTCTTCGGGAGGTTGAGTGTGTCTTTGTAATCCATAAAGAAGTCCCTTTAAAAAGCTTCGGTTTCTAAGGTTAGCACAAAGCTTGGGCCAGTTCAACCGCCAGAAGGCGAAAAAGAGAGCACTGCTCCATAGGATCCCGAACTAACAAAGTACGAGTACCGCGCAAGGTAGCCTTCTTTTATTTTTGGCTCAGGAGGTCTCCAGTTTCTTTTCCTTCGCTCTATCTCTCCTTCTGGTACCAGAACTTCAATGAGTTTTTTGCCTATGTCTATTACGATTCCGTCACCGTCTTCAACGAAAGCAATCGGTCCTCCACTTTGGGCCTCAGGGGAGACATGTCCAATACAAAGCCCTCTCGTTCCCCCAGAAAATCTGCCATCCGTTATCAATGCGCAGTCCTTGTCTAAGCCTAAACCGACAAGGAGGCTTGTCGGGGCAAGCATCTCTCTCATCCCTGGGCCACCTTTTGGGCCCTCGTATCTTATGATACACGCATCCTTCGGTCTCAGTTTTTTTGCTTTTAGAGCTTCTACCGCCTCCTCTTCACTGTTAAACACCTTTGCCTTTCCCTCAAATCTCCATATACTTTTCTCTACACCGCTCTTTTTCACAATTGCGCCTTCTGGGGCCAAATTCCCTTTTAAGACCGTGATACCCCCTTTTTCATCGTAAGCACGCTCAAGGGGTCTTACGACTTCATCATCAAGTATCTCTGTCTCCTTTATGATCTCGCCAATCCGCTTTTCTGAAACTGTCAAACAGTCTAAATTTATCAGTGCTTTCTCGGCTAACCTTTTCATTATTGCAAAGACACCACCCGCGTGATAAAGGTCTTCCAGATGGTGAGGTCCAGAAGGTCTCATGTTGCATATGTGGGGCGTCTTTTCGGAGATCTCGTCGAAAACGGAAAGATCCAGACTGATACCGCCTTCGCGCGCAGTTGCTATAAGATGGAGTACCGTGTTCGTGGATCCCCCGAAAGCCATGTCAACCGCTATAGCATTTTTAAATGCCTCCAAAGTCATAACGTCCCTAGGACATATCCCTTTTTTTACGAGGCTTACGATCTTTTTCCCTGCAAGTTTAGCGAGCCTAATCCTTTGGGAGTATACGGCCGGTATAGTACCGTTTCCAGGAAGTGCAATGCCCAAAGCCTCACAGATACAGTTCATCGAATTGGCGGTAAACATACCGCTACAGGAACCTGGTCCGGGACAGGCGTTCTCTTCAAGCGCTTTTAGTTCTTCCTCGTTCATTTCTCCTTTTGTCACTTTCCCAACTGCTTCAAACACAGATATAAGATCGATCGGTCTTTTTCTGAAGTATCCCTTAAGCATAGGTCCACCACTTATAATTACTGTAGGGATGTTTAGTCTCATGGCTGCCATCATCATTCCAGGAACAATTTTGTCGCAGTTCGGTATAAGGACAAGTCCGTCGAAGGGGTAAGCTTTTGCCATGACCTCAATTGAATCGCAGATAAGTTCTCGCGAGCATAAAGAGTATTTCATTCCCTCATGCCCCATGGCTATCCCATCACAGAGTCCAATCGTAAAAAATTCCATGGGTGTCCCGCCAGCCATCCTGACTCCCTCTTTTACTGCCTTCGATATCCTATCTAAGTGCATGTGCCCAGGAATCAGTTCGTTTGCCGAATTCGCAATCCCTATTATAGGCCCTTCGATCTCCTCAGGTTCGTATCCCAAAGCATAAAATAGGGATCTATGAGGTGCTCTTTCTAAGCCCTTTTTCATCTTGTCAGATCTCATGTTCCCTCCCGCATTCATATAAATCATAATTGAAAAAAATGACTTGACAGTAATTTTTTCAAATTTTAACATATCACCGTGGTGCCAAAAGACAAAAAGAAGCCCTATGATTTTAAGATGACTCCGCAGAGGATGGCAATACTCGAATACCTTAAAGACAACAAAGAACATCCTTCCGCCCTCGATGTCTTTAGGGCCGTCTCAATGAAGTTTCCAACCATTTCGTTTGCTACAGTCTATAACACATTGGAGATGCTCAAAAAACGAGGGCTCTTACATGAACTTACCGTAGACCCTCAAAGAAAGCGCTTCGATCCCTCAACGACGCCCCACTCCCACGCTGTATGCACAAAATGCGGAAAGGTTTTTGACATAACTACGGAAATATCCTTTAGTCTTCCAAGTACACTTCCAGAAGGGTTTCAAGTAGAAAGAGTTCAAATAGATCTTTACGGAATCTGTCAATCATGTAAATAAGGGAGGAACTATGGTTTGGACATGCACCATATGCGGATATAGATACGATGAAAAGGTAGAGAAGGTTCCCTTTGAGGAACTATCCGAAGACTGGAGATGTCCAGTATGTAATGCTCCAAAAAGTGCATTTGAAAAAGAAGGAGATTAGCAAACTTTTTAAATCGAGCATTTTTTAGTCGTGCCTCAGTTCTTCTCCGATAGGAAGAGTTGACAGCTTAGCCAAACGGTAATTAGAATATCACAAAAAAAGAGAGGGGGTATATCCGATGAAAAGATCGTTTGCCGTGCTTTTTGTTCTTTTATTGTGCTTTTTACTCTTTATCAACACTAGCTCGGGAGTTGAACTTAAACTTGCCCATTTTGTTCCAACTTCTCATGCGATGCACGCTGAGCTCATTGAGCCCTGGGCCAAAGAAGTCGAAAGGCTAACGGAAGGTAGGGTAAAGATAACTATATATCCTAATGCCACTCTTGCTAAGCCCGCTGACCTTTACGACTCCGTTGTGACAGGAGTTGCGGAAATAATTTATACGCTTCCCTCTTATACCGCAGGTAAATTCCCTTTAACGGAAGGTTTTGAATTACCCTTCATATTTAATTCGGCTCAGCATGTGACAAAGACGATATATGGAATCTGGGATAGAATATTGGAATTTAGAAAAGAGTATGCGGATACTCACATTCTTTGGATTTGGGCTGGTGATCCCGGACAACTTTTCACCAAAAAGCCGATAAGGAGTATCTTAGACCTTAAAGGTTTAAAGATTAGGGTTCATGGTCCTTCTACTAAAGAACTTGCATCAGCTCTTGGTGCGTCTCCTATCACGGCTCCTGTCGGTGAACAGTACGAGATGCTAAAGAGAGGGGTCATAGATGGGGTTTTCACACCGTGGTCAGCCAGCATGCATTTTCGCCTCTACGAAGTGACTTCATATGCAACAGTGCTTAATGCGTATGTGCCTGTAATGATAGTTGCCATGAATAAACAGGCTTACGAAAAACTTTCTCCTAGAGACAGAAAAGTGCTCGAGGATACAACAGGAAGAAAGATAGCTTTTAAAGGGGCCGCAATATACGACGATATAGCGAAGAAATCTATAGAAATCCACAGAAAAGCAAATGTTCAAATCCACGAGTTGACACGGGAGGAATTCGAAAAGTGGCGTAGTGCCGTGGCTCCCGTTTATAACGCCTGGATAGCAAAGATGGAGGGTAAAGGACTACCCGGAAAACGTTTCTTTGACGAAATGATGAAACTTAGCAGGGAGTTCGAGAAGTAGTGGGAAGAAGGATAATTGTCGCCCTCGTTCAGAGGACTAAGGATGTGGGTCTTGTAATTCTTATGGCCATGATGTTTCTGACCATAATCGATGTCTTTGGCCGCAAGTTCCTCCAGGCTCCCGTAACCGGCTCCTATGAAGTAACGGAGTTGATGCTTGCAACTTTCGTCTTTTTCTCAATCGGTTATACCCAGTTAAAAAAAGGCCACATAGCGATTGAAGCTGCCTATACAAAACTCCCTTTGAAGGCAAGAATCTGCCTTGACCGCATAGTTTACCTAATAAGCATTGGATTGACTCTCATCATGACTTGGCAGCTTCTTATGCATGCAAAAAGGCTCTATCTCGGTAAAACGGTTACGGGAGTCTTACACATTCCCATCTATCCTTTTTTTATCCTTGCAGCTTTTGGTACGTTCATATTCTTTTTAGCCCTCTTTCTAGATCTTGTCGAGTCTTTCAAGAGGGTAGACAGGTGAGCCCCGAACTCGTCGGAATTCTCGGTATAATCGGGTTCCTCCTCATTATGGCTACAAGGCTTCCCATTGGGCTCTCAATGTTACTCGTAGGACTTTGCGGATTTGCTTATCTTACGAACGTTAAGGCTACTCTTGCTAAGCTTGGTATGGATGTCTTTGCAAGTGCGAGTGTTCATGCCCTAAGTGTAATACCCCTTTTCGTACTTATGGGTTTATTCCTTCTTCATGCTGGACTGGGAAGAGAAATATACGAGGCCCTGAACGTTTGGATCGGAAAATTTAGAGGGGGACTCGCTATGGCAACGGTTGGGGCTTGCGGTGTATTTGGTGCCCTATCCGGTTCGATAATTGCAACGGTGGCCACGTTCACGGCAGTTGCACTCCCTGAAATGAGAAGATATGGGTATAAAGACTCTTTCAGTACCGGTTGTATAGCTGCGGGCGGTGGAATCGACATTCTTATACCGCCAAGTACTGCTCTTGTTCTTTACGGACTATTGACATACGAGTCAATAGGAAAGCTTCTCATAGCCGGAATACTTCCTGGGATTGTTCTAATAATTCTTTACACGTTCGTGATTGCAATATGGATAAGGATCGATCCTAGTGTGGCTCCTTCGACCCAACTAAGACCTGCAAGCTTTGTTGAAAAAATAAAAGTTTCCTCAAAGATCTACCCGGTACTTGGTATCTTCATTCTGTCTATGGGAGGAATATACACAGGGGTTTTCACACCCACTGAGGCAGCTGCTGTCGGAGCATTTGCCTCGCTTGTCTATTCTTTGGTGACAAAAAAGATGACAAAGGAGAGTTTCAGGAACGCCTTAAATGAGGCCGCCACAGTAACGGGGATGGTCTTTCTAATACTGATTGGGGCTACAATGTTTGGCCGTTTTATCACTGTTACCAACATTCCCACAAAGCTTTCAGAATTTGTTTTGGGATTGCCTGTTTCTCCTTACGTTATTATGCTTGGCATATACGTTTTTTATATCCTTCTCGGATGCTTTATTGATGGACTTGCCATAATAGCACTTACAGTTCCAATCATGCACCCGCTCATAATAAAACTTGGATTTGATCCTGTCTGGTTCGGTATAGTGCTTATAGTTATGGTAAGTATCGGCACACTCACCCCTCCTGTTGGTATCTGCGTTTACGTTACGGCAGGTGTCGCAAAAGATGTACCGCTTTCCACAATCTTTCGGGGTGCGGTACCTTTCTGGATAGCAAAAATTGTTCTCGCCTTGCTCCTTACCATATTCCCAGAAATAGCAACCTTTCTTCCAGGCCTCATGAAATAGGGCTACTCGCCCGGAGAAACTTTGTATACAAATTTTCCTTGCATTGAGTTTAAAAATCCTTTATTTTATCCGTAGACTTTTCCCAAGGTGGGGGTAGCATGGAACAAGAATTTTACGTCGTGGGTAGAAGGGTACCCAGGACCGATTCCATTCACAAAGTAACAGGGTCGGCTGAATACACCGCTGATATAAAACTCCCAAATATGCTAATTGCAAAGGTTTTGAGGAGTCCTTATCCGCATGCCAAGATACTCCATATCGACACATCAAGGGCGGAGAAAGTAGTTGGGGTAAAAGCAGTTGTTACAGGAAAGGACGGATACGGAGTTAAATGGGGCGTCTTTAAGTACACGCAGGACCATGCTATGCTTCCTGTCGATAAAGTTAGGTACGTAGGTGAAGACGTGGCGGCAGTTGCTGCAATAGACGAGGAGACAGCGCTCGAAGCGATAGATCAAATAAAGGTCGAATATGAACCTTTAGAACCGGTTTTCGATCCGGAAGAAGCTATAAAGGAGGGGGCTCCGCTCATCCATGAAAACTACCCAAGAAATATAAACATCCATGTACACATAGAAGTTGGCGATGTGGATAAGGCTTTTAAGGAAGCGTATTACGTGAGGGAGGATAAGTTTAGGGCAAAAGGTGAATCTTACGCAATGCTAGAACCTTATGCTTGCGTTGCATACTACAAGAATGGATATCTCGATCTTTGGATGCCAAATGCAGGACCCCACGTGAGGGCTAAGGCACTCTCAAACCTCCTAAAGATTCCCCTAAATAGAATAAGGGTCAGGCATGTCTTTATAGGTGGTGCATTCGGTGGAAGGTCAGAGGTTGCTCCCGCGGACTTTATAGCCTCGCTACTCTCCATCAAGACAGAAAGGCCGGTAAAGCTTGTACTTTCAAGGGAGGAAAATGCTATAGCTTCAAGACAGGTCCACGATATTATTGCAAAAATCAAAACGGGCGTAAAAAAGGACGGCACGATAATCGCAAGGGATTACGAAGTTATATACGATGGCGGCGCATATAGTAGCACAGGTCCAATTGCTGCCTCAGTTCCATTTTATGTTTATGAAGAATGTTACAGAATGCAAAATGTAAGATACAACGGTTACAGGGTTTACACAAACAAAGGGATAAGGGGTATGTACGGTTGTCACGGAAGGGCTTTTCTTGCCGGATGTGAAGCCCAGTTGGACCTTATTGCAAAGGAGCTCGGGATCGATCCAGTTGAGATGAGGCTTAAAAATGGGCTTTCAACTGGCGATGTCACAGCGACGGGATCGAAAATCATAAGCTGCGGTCTAAAAGAGACTATTGAGGAAGCTGAAAGGAGATCGAATTTCAGAATGAAATGGAAAAGAGGCGAAAAATATAAAGGCATCGGGATGGGCTGCGTAGCTATCATGTGTGGATTCCCCATGGGTTTTAGGTCAGGCTCCACCTGCTTTGTAAAATTTAACGATGACGGTCAGGCCACAATTATTACAGCCATTGTTGACAATGGTCAAGGAAACGAATCTATGGTCATCCAAGTGGCCTCAGAGATTCTAGGCATACCCATGGAGGACATAAACATAGTGAATGCGGATACAGAAATTACAAATTTGGATCCTGGTGCCTATTCACAGGCTGCAGCTTTTGTGGGTGTGAACGCGGTAAAGAGAGCCTGCGAGGATGCTAGAAGCCAGATAATCGAAATCGCCAAAGAGAAGCTCGGTGGAGACGGTAGCAACATCGTTCTACGAGATAGAATGGTTTACTCGAAGAATAATCCCGAAAATAAGATACCGATTTCTTGGATCGTGAGAGAGGCTTTTCTTAAGGGAAAGCCTATTATGGGAAAGGGATCTTACTTTCCAAACATAGACCTCAAAAGGGAATGGGTAGCGAGGCCTTACGGACAAATGGCCGGGACCTTCAGTTACGGAACCTCCGTCGCCGAGATAGTAATTGACAGGGAAACCGGAAAAATCTCGATCCCTAAGTTTATAGCGGTCCATGACTGTGGCAGAGCCATAAACCCAATGGCTGTGGAAGGTCAGCTCGAAGGAGCAGTAATGCAAGCGGGTGTTGCCGCTATAATGGAAGGTAATATGTGGCACCATGGTTTCCTTCTAAACCCTGATCTTCTTGAATACAAGATTCCCACTGCGAAGGATATGCCGGAAATAGAAAGTTTAATAGTCACTACCATAGACCCTGAAGGCCCTTTTGGGGCAAAGGAAGGGGGATTAACAATAAGAATGAGTGCCCATAGTGCCGTAGCTAGCGCTTTTTATAACGCCACTGGAAAACTTTTTATTGAGCTTCCCCTGACCCCAGACAAGGTTCTAGAGATCATAGAGGAAGGGGTGGCAGAATGATTCTGCCGAAGTTCGACTATAGAAGGCCAAGGGAGTTGGACGAAGCCCTAGAGATATATGAAATGTACGGAGGTGAAGCGGTATTCCTCGCAGGAGGCACAGATCTCATCCCTCGCTTAAAGCTAAGACTCAAAACCCCCAAAGTAGTTATCGATTTAAAAGGAATCAAAGAGCTTTCTCAGATAAAGATTGCTGATGGATTCATATCAATAGGAGCAAATACTACCATATTCGATTTGAAGGAGAATGACGTTATCCTCAAAAATTATCCCCCTTTGTACTTGGCCTGTACCCTTACATCATGTGAAACCCTCCAGATGAGAGGAACGGTTGGGGGGAATATCCTTCAGGATACGAGGTGTCTTTTCTATAACAAATCCCTTGAGTGGAGGAGGGCAAAAGGTTTTTGTTACAAGATGGGCGCGGACATCTGCCATGCAACAGGCGGAAGGAATGTCTGTTACGCAAATTACGCAAGCGACCTTGCGCCCGCTTTACTCTCTTTAGACGCTTATCTTGTGAGTGTCGGAAAAAATGGCAAAAGAACCTTTCCTATTTCCGAGTTATTCTCCGGAGATTCTAGAGTTCCTTTCAACCTTAAAGATGGAGAGATCCTTAAAGAGATACTTATAAAAAACGAGAAAAAAGAAGGCATGTTTGAAAAGATAAGAATTAGGGGATCGATTGATTATCCGTTGATAAACGGTGCCATATCAGGAGATTTTGAAAGAAAAAGGCTAGTCATAGGAGCAGTTGGGCCTCGTCCCCTCGTCTACGAAATATCCACTTCGAACCTTATTGAAGCCCCTGAGATTCTCGAAAATGTCTATAGGGATTTAAAACCTGTAAATAACACAGTCGTTTCTGCTCTGTACATAAAGAAGATGGGAAGGGTTATCGCAAAAAGGCTACTAAATAGTTTAAAAACGGGGGACTGATATGCAATTCCACAAAGTATCACTTATTTTAAATGGGGAAGAGACTGCCATAGAAGTAAAACCATACGAGACCCTTTTAGAGACACTTCGTGAAAGGCTTTCACTTACCGGTGCAAAAGAGGCCTGTGGTCTTGGCACATGTGGTGCATGTACTGTTATCGTCGATGGTAAACCCGTTAGGTCTTGCCTTGTCCTCACAGTTGAATTAAATGGTTCGAGTGTTGAAACTGTTGAAGGCTTAAAGAAGGGGGGTAAGTTGCACCCTCTACAGTCTGCCTTCATTGAAAAAGGGGCAGTCCAGTGTGGATTCTGTACGTCTGGGATGATAATGGTGGCCAAAGCCCTTCTTGAGAGGAACCCTAAACCAGACAGAGTCCAAATAGTGGAGACAATATCATCGAATCTTTGTAGGTGTACTGGCTATAAAAAAATAATAGAGGCTGTCGAAGAGGCAACAAAGATGACCAATTTGACATAGTTATCCGTTTCTAAATAATATTTTCTTGGTATGGAGGAATTTCTCAAGGATTTATTCATAGATCTTTACGAGAATTTCACAGAAATTTTTTTAAACATTCTTGTTCTCGTCATTGTAATGCTCGGGGGTATTGTTGTAAGCTGGCTTATAAGAAAGCTTCTCGAAAAAGTGCTCATGGTCTTAAGGTTCGATAGATGGGCTCAGGATGCCGGAGTTGCCAATTTTTTGGAAAAGGGTGGAGTTAAGTCAAGTCCTTCTATAATTTTAAGCAAAATCGTGTATTGGATCTTCATAATATCCTTCCTTTCCTTCGGGCTTAATTTCATAGGCGTCACGCAATTTTCGGAGTACGCATTAAGGATTTCAAACGCCTTACCCGTTGTAGTCGCAAGCGTTGTTATCATCATAATCGGGATCATATTTAGCAATTTCATGGGCAGGCTCATCTTCATGACCTGCGAAAACGCAAACATAAAGTACGGGGACATCATTGCGAAGGCTGTGCGGATATTTCTAATAATAATAACTTTTGGGATAGTTTTCGAGTACATAGGGATCGGCAATACGATCATCACTGTTAGCTTCCTTATAGTCTTTGGAGGAGTAATTATGGCCCTCTCTCTCGCTTTGGGGATCGGGTTAAGCCACGTAATTGGCGACTTTATAAAGGATCATCTAAGAACGAGAAACGAAAAAAAAGAAATTTTAAAGTAGATGCTCTTGAAACCACTGACAAGTTAGATCTATGACCATTTTCCTATGGTTTGGGTCAGAAAAGGTATGATCTGCACCTTCTATTATTTCCAGTTTCTTAGGTGGGCGTAACCTTTCAAATATCGTTTCTGCTTGCTCAACGGGCACCGTTTCATCCTTTTGCCCGTGCACTAAAAGACAGAACGAAACTGACCCTGCGGATGAAAGTATGTCGTACTTTGAAAAATCTTGAAAAAAAGAATCGTGAAACTGGACTTTTGAAACCTCGCTAGTCTTTTCTCCAAGCTTATAAGGAGTGGCAAGCAAAGCAAGGACCTTTATTCTTTTATCTTTCGATGCTAAAACGAGAGCTGTAGTTCCTCCGAAACTACTCCCGAGTATGCCAATCCGCTTTTTATCCACTTTCGGATCAGATACTGCGAAGTCCAGCACTTTTTTTAAATTTTCGATCCTCTTTGTGAGACTTGTCTCTTCTATTTTACCCCCAGACTCACCACATCCATGGTAATCGAACCTTACGCTTATTAGCCCGTAATCTTTCAATCTCTCTGAAGCTTCCACGTATTTTATGCTGTTCTTAGAACTTAAAAGACCGTGGGAAAGTATTACACATGGGAAAACCCCTTCATCTTGATGAGGATATGTGATAATCCCTCTTATCCGGTTATAGGTCGATTCTATCTCGAAAAGTTTTTCCATCTTTTACCTCCAAAAGATACCGGAGTCTTTTTTCGACTTCGATTAGATTTAGTACATCTTCTCTATTGTAGTCGAGGATGAGATCTAGTGCATATTTGTCTCCATAACGTAAGTAGCGATCCCAAAGCCTTGGAATTTCATATCCTCTCAGCCCTTTAGTTTTTCTTGGTATTCCTAGAAATTCTTCCACCTCTTTGAGGCCTCCTTTGATTCCCATACTTTTTTTTACTTTACAAAGATCCAATGATAGGTGCGACTCCCAAAGATCAATCCTTAGCTGTTTTTTGATGAGTGGTAAATCGAACCTGTCTCCGTTAAAAGTCACAATAATATCTGCAGTGCATAGAGGTTTTTCAACGTTGATAAAAAGAACTTCTTCTCCGTAAAACTGGATGAAATCCCTATTCTCTTTCGCTATCCCTATGACACATATCCTTCCTAAAAAGTCTGTCTCTACATCCAAATAAATTTTTCTTCTCTTTTGGAGAGCTAAGAACATCGATCTGTAATCTATCATGTCCGCAGAGTAAGAACGCCTATGATTCCAGATGAGAAAAAGAGGAGGTTTGTAAGCCATGCAGAAAAGATCGGAGGAAAAATCTCCGAATAACCAAGAGAAAGGGAAAGAGAGTGGATAAGCCAGTAGGACGCTCCAATTACGAGACCTAGAAAGATTCCATAAGATATTTGTTTAGATTTGGAATACCTAAACCCGATCGAACAAGCGAGTGTTACCATAACAACGTTCACAAAAGGAAAGGATACTTTATTATGAATATCCACCATGTATCTTTTGACACTGTACCCATTTTCTTTAAGCCTCTTTATATACGCTAATAACTCCTTTATGCTCATCTCATCGGGATTTCTCTGGACATTTTTGAAAGCCTGAGGAGGTTCATGTATAAGTCCGCTTAGCGATGTATGGACCTTCTTGGAGAGAACCCCACTTTCGTCGAAGTTCCTTTCTATCACATCTTTGAGTATCCATTTTTCCCCAGAAAAGAAACCTTCTTTTGCGTCAAATCTCCTCTTTATTCTATACCCATCGGAAAGCTCTATGACTGTAACACCCTTTACGGTGTCATCCCTTCCATCAAATAAGTCTATCTTACTTATCACGTTCCCTTTTTTAATCCATATCCCATCGTTCTTGTAAGAGATAAAAGCTTCCTCCTTCTTTATCCTTGCCCTGAAGATATGCTCCGAAACTTTGAGTCCCTCTGCAGATACGAACTCAGATACGAAAAAATTTACAAAAGTAAGAATCAGTGCGAGATACAGGAGGGGACGTACAAAAAATAATGTGCTGATACCAGAACTCCTTATGGCTATCATTTCGTTGTTTCTTATCATGATGGTGAAAGTGACAAGCATTGAGATGAGAAAAGCAAGTGGTAGTACCAAATTAGCAAAGTGGGGCATCCGAAAGGCCAAATAGACCAAGGAAAGCGCAAAGTTCTGCCAGGATGAGGCAAAAAGGTCTATGTTTTCGAAAAAGTCAATCGTCGTGAAAACACAGAGACCTGCTGCTTCACATATAAGGAGAACTTTTATCGTCGTCCCTATTAAGTACTTGTCTAACCTTTTCATGGAGTTTTTCGCTAAAAAATCTCATTCTGTGATAAAAATTTACGTACTCCTCGTGGTTGAGACGAAAGGCAAGATAAAGACCAATAATTCCCACGCAGAGATTAGGCAAAGAGGCTGCAAGTGCCGCTGGAATCTGTAACGTTTTTCCGGCATAATCCGAGAAGGCAATCAAAAGGTAGTACACAACGAAAAGAAAAAGGCCATAAGTTACTCCTGCAAATTTCCCCTCAGTCCTCCTTCTTACACCTAAAGGTACCGCAAGGAGACTGAAGGATAAAGATGAAAGGGGAAGAAAGATTTTTCTGTAAAGTTCCAGGAGAAGCTCGTACTTTCGTGAAGGATTCTGTTCCATTTTTATTCGGTCTTTAAGCTCTCCCATATCCATCTCATAAGGCTTCTTTCTCAGTGGTCTCCCTTTGGGCAGGATAGTATTCAGATCTATTGTGAAGTTGTAATCCTTAAAGGCCAGATTCCTGTAAATATCCTTCTCCCTTTCCCATCTATGTAAAACTCCATCCTTCAGTACGAATGTTAAGTTCATACTCGAAGGATCGAAGCTTATAATACCTTTTTTCGCAGTCACAATCTGTCTTACATCCTTTTCTCTTTCATCTGAGACAAGGATGCCAGAAAAATACCCGTCCCTCATCTGTACTTTATCAATGTAAATCACAATGCCAGGAATGGAGTCGTTAAATACACCTTCCCTATCTTCTACTGTGATTCCCTTTTTTATAATGTTTACAACAGTCTCTCTTAAAAGCTCTCCGCTTTTAGGAATAAAGACAAGAGTGTTTGCTAGTCCCAAAATGGCTATAGCAATACCGTAAAAAAAAACAGGAACAAAGAGGCACTTAAGGCTTATTCCCGAGGCTTTCAGGGTTAATAGCTCATTTTCTGCAGATTGCCTCCCGAGGACTACAATTGTAGCTAAAATGAAAGCCATAGGGAGCGTAAACATGAGAGAGGACGGCGCTGTGTATAAAAGGACAAGTAGTATGTCTTGAACCTCAACCCCCTTGTTTATTATGAGGTCCGTAAGCTTTCTTATTCTGCCAAGTATAAGAACAAAGGTGAGTAAAAAGATAGAAACTAAAAAAACGTATAGGATCTCTTTGCAAACGTAAAAGTAGAATCTTTTGGGCACCTTAAAACCGCTTGCCACTCAAGTAGTCTACCACCTGCCGTAAGGACAGTCAATTTGGGAAGGATGAGGAATTGGCCGGGAAAACCCGGCCTTACCTGTCAGTAGTTTTCCACGTATAGCTCGTAGTATCCCCTTTCGTGGTCACACGCCGGACATCTCTCCGGAGCCTCCTCTCCGAAGTAAACGTATCCGCAGTTCCTGCATCTCCATTTTACCGGCACTTCCCGTTTGAACACCCTGCCTTCTTCGATATTTTTTATGAAAGCTCTGTATCTTTTTTCATGTTCAGTTTCGGCCTTTGCGATTTCCAAAAAGACCTTCGCTATCTCCGGGAAACCCTCCTCTTCAGCTACTTTTGCGGCCTCAGGGTAAAGTTTAGTCCATTCCAAATTTTCACCTTCCGCAGCTGCCTTCAGATTTTCAAGCGTGTTGGATATCTTTCCCGCCGGATAGCTTGCGGTTATCTCCACTTCCCCACCTTCTAGGAACTTAAAGAGTCTCTTTGCGTGCTCCTTTTCGTTATCCGCTGTGTCAAGAAATACCCAGGCAATCTGTTCGTAGCCCTCTTTCTTTGCCTCCGATGCAAAAAATGTGTACCTATTCCTCGCCTGAGATTCACCAGCAAATAGCGCAAGTAGGTTCTTTTCTGTTTTTGTACCTTTTATACTCTTCATAATGCACCTCCCTTTACTTTGATTTCCATAGGCCGTGCAAATTGCAGTATTCTCTGGCTGTGATCTCTGTGCTTCCCTCATAAAAGAGGGCTTTCGGTTCCTCTTTTGGACTTAAAAACTGCCTAAGTACCCGGCCGTCAGTCAGAATCTCAATCCACTCGATGTAGTGGGTCTCTTCCATTGGATGGGGAACCGATCCAACTTTTACCTCTATTTTCTCCCCCTCTTTAGAAATGACAGGAATGTGTTTTTCATAGGAGGCCTCCACTGTGTTTTCTACAAGGAGATTCATAGGCTGGTTACAACAGACGAGCTGTCCTTTCCCTGCGTGGAGTATTTCCACAATATTACCACAGACATTACATTTGTAAATCTCATACCTTTTCGCCATGATCGTTCCTCCTAGGTTAAAATCGTTTTAAAGTAAAAGTAGAAGAAATTCGACTCCTTGTCAAGTGGAAATTGCGAACTTTTTCTTTTTCTTGACTTGGCTAGAGCTTTTGATTTATAAATTGGCAAATCTAAACGGGAGGGGTAGAATGGTTATTAGGTCTTTCGTTTTCGGAGTAATCGTTACTTTTTTATCCATCCTCATTCTTGCAACTGGAAGTACAGCCCAGAAAAAAATACCAGAGGTAATAACTCTTAAGATGGAAGGGGGAAGGCTAGCCCCTGTAGTTTTCAACCATCCTCTCCATACTGACAAGCACAAGATTGCCTGTGACAAGTGCCACCACAAAGATCAGGATCCTCAGCAACCAGACCTTTGCATCAAATGCCACCCTGCAAAAGATGGTAAACCAGGTGTAACTCTCCTTAAAGACGCATACCACAAAATGTGTATAGATTGTCACAAAGAAGTCGTTGCTAAGGGTATCAAGGCACCAACAAAGTGTACAGAATGTCACAAGAAGTAAGGTATGGGAAGCGGATACTTGAATTTCTAAGTTCAGTAAGATTTGCAGTAATTCTCCTCACCATCATAGCGATAAGTTGTATCCTCGGGACTCTTATCAAGCAACGGGCGAGTCCACAGGAATACCTTGAGTTATACTCAGAGACGACTTATAAGATAATATTCCTTTTAGGCCTCGATGACCTTTTTCACACCTGGTGGTTCATTTCATTGCTTTTTCTTTTCACTGTAAATCTCTTTTTCTGCAGTCTCAAAAGACTCAAAAAAGATTTTTCTTTCCCTGATCAAGAAATACCACTTCTCGAAACGTTTAAAAGCTCTAAAGACTCTTTGTATGTTCAGGGCAAAACTCTTGAATCTGCGGTTGAGAGTCTAAAGAATGATTATAGACTTGTTCAATGGACTGCGGAAGGAGCTTTGTTAGAGAAGGGAAGACTTTCTAAATTTGGCATTCATCTAGTCCACGGAAGTATAATCCTTATCCTCCTTGGGAGTCTTATAGGACTACTTTTCGGTTTTCGGGGTTTTATAGTCCTAAGAGAGGGGGAGGAGATCGATTACGTAACAAAAAGGGGTAGGAATTCAGAAAATATAAAGCTTGATTTTTCTTTAAAATGCAGGGACTTCCGTATTGAATATTACCCTGATGGCTCAACCCCTAAGGAATACATAACCGAATTGGAAATTATAAAGAACGGTACAAAGGTTCTAGAAAGCCAGATAGAGGTAAACCGTCCACTTAAATACGCCGGTATATACTTCTATCAGTCAAGCTATGGAAAGGAGGGTATTTTTTACTTCGACGTAGACGGAAACGAAAGGGTGCTTAAGGAATTTGAGATACTAAGGGAAGGCGATCTCATAATGAGGGTTGTAAGGTACGAAAGTTCTATTCACAATTTTGGCCCAGGGATCCTTGTCGGCTACTTAGAAGGGGACCGTCCTCAGACCGTTTGGTTTTTGAGGGACGTCCAAAGAATGAAAACAAAAAGAATAGCGGGGAGGACAGTAACGCTAAAAGACATAAAAGAGGATATCTACACCGTTCTTGAGGTATCAAAAGATCCTGGGATATATGTGGTTTGGTCTGGCTTTTCTTTTCTCATTTTTGGTCTTTTTTTAAACTTCTTTGTTACCCCCAAAAGGATCTATTTGCGAAAAGACACAGAGGGGCTTTGGGTATTGGTACGTTCGAGAAGGACCAAAGAGAGTGCAATTAAAGAAATTGAAAGAATAAAGGGAAAATTCCATGTGGAATGAGACTGTTTTTCTTTTTGCCACTTCTCTTTATTTGCTTTTGCTTTTCCTTTCTTTGATAATGACTCCGTTTAGACAAAGATTCCTTTTTCCTGCGACCATGATTGTCTTCTCCGTCCACACTTTTGCTTTGATTGTGCGCTGGATCGAGTCATACAAAATCGGGTTCGGACATGCTCCGCTTTCAAACTACTACGAGTCTTTAGTTATCTTCTCCTGGTGCATAACCGGTATCGCCCTAATTCTAAGGAAGAAGCTTATTAGCAATATTATATACCTTCTCGCCATAGGCGGAAGTTTCCTTATCATGGCCTATGCTAATCTTTCACCAACAATCGATCGAGAGATAAGACCTCTCCTTCCAGCACTACAGAGTAACTGGCTACATATTCACGTTCTTACGTGTTTTATCGCTTACGCCTCTTTTTTTCTCTCTTTCATTTGCGGTGTCCTTTTCTTCTTCCATTCAAAAGGGCCGATACCCAATCTTTTGGTCCTGGATAGGATAAATTACACTAGCGCTTCGATAGGATTCATTTTTTTGACGCTTGGGATTCTTTCAGGGTCTGTCTGGGCACACTACGCTTGGGGATCGTACTGGAGCTGGGACCCTAAAGAGACTTGGTCACTCATCACTTGGATCATCTATGCAGTTTTACTACACGGAAGATTCGTGCGCGGATGGACTGAAAAAAGGCTTGCTCTTCTTTCTATAATTGGCTTTTTAAGTGTGCTCTTTACATACTTCGGTGTTAATTTTCTCCTATCTGGCCTCCACAGTTACGCCACATGAGAAAGAAAAGGCCAAAAAGCCTAGTTCTTTTTGGAAACGGCATTAACTGTGAGAGGGAAACCTTTTTTGCTCATGAGCTTGCGGGGTTTTCGCCGGACCTTATCCACATCTACGAACTTTTGGAAAGGCCCCATATAATCCACAGATACGCGTTTATTACACTTCCTGGAGGCTTTCTCGATGGAGATGACCTCGGTTCAGCCAAGGCACAGGCTGTTAAATGGAAGTACCAACCTTTGAAGGGAAGACAAGGCTATTTTATAGATGAACTCATAAAGTTTGTTAACGACGGCAAGTGCATTTTAGGAATATGTAATGGATTCCAGCTTCTTGTAAAGACGGGACTCCTACCAGGCTTGGGCGGCTCGTACAAGGAGCAGACTGCAACGCTTACCTTTAACGATTCGGGCAAATTTGAAGACAGATGGGTTTACCTTAAGGTTAATAAGGGTTCACCTTGTATCTTTCTTTTAGGCCTCGATCATTTATACCTTCCTGTAAGGCACGGAGAAGGAAAGTTCGTGGCAAAAGACGAGGAGGTTCTAAAAAGAATTAAGGAAGAAAACCATATAGGACTTCAGTATACAGACAGAGAAGGCTATGTTACGCACCTATACCCGTGGAATCCTAATGGATCACAGGAGGCCATAGCGGGTATATGCGATAGAACAGGCAGGATTTTTGGTCTTATGCCACACCCTGAAGCCTATGTCGATAGATTTCAACATCCAAGATGGATGAGAGAAAAACTACCCTCTTTACCCGACGGTTTATGTATATTTAAAAATGCTTATGCTTACTGTGCTCAAAACTTATAAGGAGGAAATTCATGAATAAAGCCGATCTAATAGCGAAACTTGCAGAAAGAAAGGGACTTAATTTAAAGATAGCCAAAATCGCAGTCGATACCATCATCGAGAGCATAAAGAGAGCTATTGTAAACGGGGAAAGAGTTGAGATAAGAGGTTTCGGAAGCTTCTCTTCAAGACAGTATGGAGCCTACATAGGAAGAAATCCCAAAACCGGTGAAAAAGTGAATGTCAAACCAAAAAGATTACCCTACTTCAAGGTCGGAAAAGAGCTTAAGGAGATGATTATGGAAAGAAAAACCGATTAAAGTCGCCAGTAGAGCGAGAGCTTCTCTTTAATTTCGGCCACAATTTCTATGACTCTTTTAGACGGTTTAAGTTCGGTATCCGAGCCAAAGGGCCTAGAGATTTTCAGCTCCTCAATTACTCTTTTTACCGAACTACAAAGCCCTTGTAGATCGTATCCGCCTTCGAGGACAAAAACCAGTCTCCCTTTGCAAACATCCCTCGCTATATCATTTAAAATCCTTGTCAATGCTCCATATCCATCCTCAGTTAACGACATACCCCCAAGAGGATCTCTATGGTACGCGTCGAACCCTGCCGAGACCAAGATAAATTCAGGTTTGTACTGTCTAAGTAAGGGCGAGATGAGATCACGAAAAACGAAGACATAATCCTCATCACCCATCCCATACGGTAAGGGGACATTCACAGTATAGCCTCTACCCTCTTCCTCACCAATTTCATCAAGCCAACCAGTCCCGGGGTAGTAGGGGTACTGATGGGTGGAAATGTATAGTACAGAATTCTCTCTGTAAAAGCAGTTCTGTGTCCCGTTTCCGTGATGGAGATCAAAATCGATTATCGCGGTCCGGTTAAGTCCATAAAGCCTCTGTAGGTGCCTTGCGGCTATAGCAACATTATTGAAAAGACAGAAACCCATGGCTTTTTTCTTTTCCGCATGATGTCCGGGAGGACGAATCAGAGCGAAACCACACCTTATTTTTCCTTCCATTACCGCATCTATCAACGATATTGTGGCGCCAACTGCTCTTAAAGCCACTTCATAAGATCTAGGAGACACATACGTGTCCGGATCTAGCCTTCTCCAAAAACCTGAGGTGGCGGCAACAAAGTTCACGTAAGACGGATCATGTACGTATGTAATCTCGGAAGGATCCGCATCTCTGGCACTTATATAAAATATGCCATCCTGGTCAATTTCCGGTAACATCTTGTAAATGTATTCCAACCTCTTCGGATTTTCCGGATGATACGCCTCGGGCTTATGTTCCAGAAAGAGCTCGTCTTTTACCAGTCCTACCATTTACGCAATATTCATAACACCATAAGACCCTTACATCAAGCAAAAATTGCAATTGGAAGACAACTATGGTATCCTCCATTAGAAAGGAGGATCCTATGGCATCGCTTACAAAAAAGACAAGAATCAGAAGGAGATTGAGAAGGAGTAATATGGGCAAAAAGAGAAAAAAGATGATGTCAAGGAATTCGACCCCGCCATTCCCTATACATCTTCCAAAGGATGAATAAAAAACATAACTAGCTCCAATTAAGTCTCTAAAAGAAGAAATAAAAAAAACCCTTTTAATGCGTGGTTTTTCATCTCCCCAAGAGAAAGAAGTCTTTGCCAAGGCCCATTACCCGGGGCAAAGAATTATTTTATCCGGGAACGTCAATTTTCCGGCCGCAAACGTCTAGGATTTAAGCTAGAAAATAGCTTTTTCCCACCTAAGATTTTAGGCCATCGCAAAAAGCTCAAAGATTGGGAAAATCAAAAATGCCAATTTTAGAAAATCTTATAGATTAAACGAAAAGACCTGTAGCGAAAAAGGAGCGTAAGCAGGTATAAAACTCAGAAAGGTGTAATTTTGGCTGAGAAAAAAAGACACACAAGGATCTCAAACATCGTAATCAACGTAAGATAGGTAAAAAGTGGGAAGTCTAGCCTCCAAAATTGTGAGGATATGGCTAGAATAAAAAAAGATCGACCCACTTTCAGATTTGGAAGATGGGTTTACATTTAGACCAAACTCGACAACGGTATGCGCGCAATGGGATAGAAAAACGGAAAGAAATAGGAGAGAAAGGGCCTTGCCAGGTAGAGGCCTTTTTCTCTCCTAACAATCCGATCATTTGAGAATCTCTACGAGTCTTACCTCGAATATAAGTGTTTTGCCAGCCAGTGGATGGTTGGCATCGAGTATCACAGTTTCATCGTCAATCTCTTTTACCGTAACAAGGCTTGAGAATCCATAAGGTGAGTGAACCCTAAGAACCATTCCAACTTCAGGTTTTATGTGCGGTGGTATGTAGTCTCTCTCAATTGAAAACACAAGATTCTCATCATACTCTCCGTAAGCTTCGCTAGGAGAAACGGAAAATATTTTGGTTTCCCCTTTTTTCATTCCAATAATTCCCTTTTCGAACCCACTTATGACCATCCCTTTACCTATCGTGAACTCGAACGGTTCTTTTTCGCCTGTGGAGTCGAAGATTGAGCCATCTTCTAGAGAAACCCTGTAATGTACCCTCACGGTGTCATTCAACTTTGCCTCTTCCATGTTACCTCCTTCTACCTTTTCTAACCCTTTATTAAACGTGGGCTTGGCCGGACGTTTAAGAAGGGGCTTTTGCGAAAATTATACCAGTCTTTTGGGCCGAAATAAATCAAATTTAGTGTTTTTTGCCAAAAATTTTACTAAAATTTTTCCGGAGGTTTTCCTTGATAACCGGTATAGGCAGTCTCCCTTTTACAGACGTAGACGAAGCTATCGATTTAATATTTAACAAATGTCCTGAAATTCCCTTTTGGCCCCAGCTTCCTCGCAGATCCAAACTGGAAAATATGTACGTACCTTTTTTAGACGGTGTCCCTTTCTTCTATATCGATGATATAGGCAATGTCTATCCCCGCGTGGATGATGGAGAGGACTGGGAAGAATTTTTAATACATCTTACAGAGGAGAAAGTCCAAAGCTTTGCTATCCGAAAAGAACTTATTCCAGGATTTTACAGGCTCTTAGAAAGGATCGAAGAGATCGAAAGCTCCGTAAAGGCCGTAAAGACTCAGATAACAGGCCCAATAAGCATGGCTATGGGTATAAAAGATAAAAGAGGATTACCCATAATATACGACGATTTTTTCTTTGGCATCCTAAAAAAAACTATCAACATGAAGGCAAGATGGATGGTTTTTGAAATTAAAAACCGGCTTCCCAGTAAAGAGGTGATTTTATTTTTTGATGAGCCTTACCTTGTGGCATACGGGTCTTCCTACTTGTCACTGCCGCAAGATCAGCTAATCTCTGCTCTTAATGAGGCATTTTATCAGATTGATGCAAAAATCGGGATACACTGCTGCGGCAATACGGACTGGTCATTAGTTCTAAGATCCAATGCCGATATAATAAACTACGACGCCTATAACTTCTTGGAGAATATCTTCCTTTTTAGGGAAGATCTCGAAAGGTTCCTTGAAAGAAAAGGCACAATTTCTCCAGGCATAGTCCCTTCCACAGATGACATAAAAGAGATTACACAAGAAAAGATAAAGGAGATTCTTTGCCGGTTTCTTGACGAGTTTTCGAAAATCAAACCTTTTGAAAAGGAGCTCAATATCCTTATTACGCCTAGCTGCGGACTCGGAAATTTAAGCAGCGAAGATGCTAAAAAAGCTATGGCCCTCCTTGCAAACGTCCCAAAAATCCTCTCTGAGATCTTTGACAAACAATAAGCGTCGTGGTAAATATTCGTCCCTATGCCGCAAAGGATCTTCAATACCTTAAGCGGAAAAAAAGAAGAGTTTATACAAAGCGAAGATGGCAAAGTAAAGATTTACGTATGTGGGGTTACCGTTTACGATCACTGCCATATAGGTCATGCTCGAAACGCCATAATTTTTGATACCATTTACCGTTTCTTCCTTTCAAAGAACCTAAACGTATTATTTGTGAAGAATTTCACGGACATAGACGACAAGATCATAAAAAGAGCGAAAGAAGAACGTATCCCTTGGCACGAGATCGCAGAAAAGTACATTGGTTCATACTATGAAGACATGAAAATGCTCAATATTTTAAAACCGACGTACGAACCTCGCGCAACAGAGCA
The DNA here is from genome assembly GCA_025062045.1 of Thermodesulfobacteriota bacterium. Lineage (NCBI taxonomy): Bacteria > Pseudomonadati > Thermodesulfobacteriota > Thermodesulfobacteriota bacterium. The sequence continues at coordinate 173,400 of JANXAF010000002.1, read as the reverse complement.
CATCGAAGACATGATAAATCTCGTCGAAATTCTCGTTAAGAAAAAGAATGCCTATATTGTGAACGGCGATGTCTACTTCTCAGTCGAAAGCTTTCCCAAATACGGGGAGCTCTCTAAAAGAAATCTGAGTGAGATGCTCCATGGGGCTCGAGTCGAAATCGATGAAAAAAAAAGAAACCCTCTGGACTTCGCATTATGGAAAGCCTCCAAGGAAGGTGAGCCTTTCTGGGATTCTCCTTTCGGGAAAGGAAGGCCCGGCTGGCATATCGAATGCTCGGCCATGAGTGTGAAGTATCTGGGAATACCCATAGATATACACGGCGGTGGGCAGGATCTTATATTTCCCCACCATGAAAACGAAAAGGCTCAGTCTGAAGCCGCCTTCGGCAAAGATTTCGTCAAGTACTGGGTTCACCATGGTTTTGTAAATATGGGCAAGGAAAAGATGTCTAAATCCTTAGGAAACATCCTTCTAATAAAAGAGTTTCTCAAGGAATACGAACCAGAAGCATTAAGAATTTTTTTCCTTTCCACCCACTATAAAAGTCCCATCGAATACACAGAAAAGGCAATAGAGGACGCCTATCAAGCCTTGAGAAGGCTATACTACACTCTCATGAGGGCTAAAGAACTAGATGCCGACAAAATAACGTACGAGAAACCCCACGATGAGGTTTTACTCAAAGAAAGAAGATTTTACGAGGCTATGGAAGACGATTTTAATACACCTTACGCCCTTTCCCAACTCTTTGAACTTTCAAGATTGCTCAATAGACTTATCGACGAAAAGGATGAAAGTGCTTACCCCTACATTTTAAACGCCAGAGAAACGCTCATAAGGCTTTCAAGTATTATGGGTTTACTCGCCAAAGATCCTTACACTTTCGAGTTTGATGAAAAAAAGAGACACCTTGAGCGTATCGGATTGGAACTGGAATACGTTGAAAAAAAGATCAAAGAAAGGGCAGAGGCCAGAACCATGAGAGATTACGAGAAGGCGGATAGAATAAGGAAGGAGCTTTTGGAGAAAGGTATAGTCCTTCAAGACACAAAAGAAGGAACCATATGGAGAATACGATAAAAAAATTTTCATGAAAGGAGAGCGCTATGAAGGAAATCAGGTTTCATGGAAGAGGAGGTCAGGGAGCTGTAACCTCAGCTGAGCTTGCCGCCCAGGCCGCTATATCTGTAGGACTTTATGCCCAGGCTTTTCCGAGCTTTGGTCCAGAAAGGAGAGGGGCACCTGTTCAAGCTTTTCTTAGGGTTTCAGATAGACCCGTGAGGTTGAGATCGAAGATCTATAGACCTGATTTTATAGTTATTCTCGACTCAAGTCTCGTCAACACAGGAAATATTGCGGAAGGATTAAAGCCCGGTGGTATGGTAGTAATAAGCACGAATCTCGACGAAGAGTCTCTAAGAAAACTTTTTCCCGGTTTTAGGATAGCATACGTCGACGCATTGAAAATAGCAAGGGAGGAAATGGGGGTAACCATAACGAATACAACAATGCTCGGAGCCTTAATCAAAGCTTCCAATCTCTTTCCCATAGACGCTTTAGATGAGCCTGTAAAAGAAAGGTTCAAAAATGTGGCCCAGAAAAACATCAATGCGTACAAAAGAGCTTATTGGGAAACGAAGATCATAGAAGCGTAATATTAAGCTAGATCTTCGGGAGGAAAGATTATGCACTGACGATTATTTTCCATGATAATTCCTTTCTCCTTTAATGCTTTTATCGCCCTTGAGACAGTCTCCCTCGCGCAGTTGCAGAAATTTGCTATCTCTGTGTTGGAAGGACGCTTTTTAAGGATCACGTAGTTTTTAATACGAATACCTTCTTTTTTTGCAAGTTCGATAAGATAATTCAATATGCGGTTCTCTACCGGAAAGAATGCGAGGTTTTTCAGTTTTTCGTCAGTGTTCCTCAGTCTAGTAGCCATGGTTTTCATTATCTCTATTGAGATCTCAGGATATGTCTTTAGGAGGCGTAAGAACTCATCCCTCTTCAATACGAGAAATTCAGAATCTTCTAATGTTTCAACGCTTGCCGATCTCGGTAGTCCATCTATCAGAGAGAGCTCTCCGAAAAATCCACCTTTTTCGATGATCGAAAGGATGTACTCTTTCCCTTCGTGAAAAAGCGACACTTTTACCTTCCCAGACAGTACAACGTACATTGAGTCCCCGGCTGTCCCTTCTTGGCACACAATCTCTCCCTTGCCCGACCTTTTTCTTTTTACGACTTTTGTGATCTCTTTGAGTTCCGTTTCCCTAAGAGATGAAAAAATGGGTACTTTTTTTAGGTAATCCTCCATCAGTTTCTCATCTGAATACTTTCCAAAAGGGTCTTATCTTTTATAGCGTTTTTCACTCTATCGCCAGGAATTCCTCCTTGGGCCAGATTCGGGCTTCCTCCTCCCCTTCCTCCGTACTTTTCAGCAATCTTTTTTACGATCTCACCTGCATTATACCTATTTTCAAGGCCTCTGCTTACTGCAACAACGATTATTCCTCTATCCTCTTTGCGGGTTCCAACGATGGCTATAGCATTTTTACTCCTCTCCCTTATCATATCCGATACTTTCCTCAAAAATTCTACTTCTCCATCTTCTACGAAAACGGATACAACCTTAGCTCCGTCAATCTCGTATCCTTCCTTTATTGCCTCATCCACTCTCTGAGAAACAATTGCCTCTTTTAAAGTTTCAATCTGTTTTTCTTTCTCCTTTAGGGCCGTTGTGAGTTCCTGAATCCTTTCCATAAGCTTCTGTTTTTCCACGCCCAGGATGGATGAGATCTCTCTCATCGTCTCTCTGTCTTTTCTTGAGTGATAAAGCGCGTATCTTCCAGTTGTAGCTTCAATTCTTCTAACTCCGGATGCGAGAGCACTCTCACTCAAAATCATAAATGATCCTATCTCTCCTGTATTTTTCACATGGGTCCCTCCGCAAAGCTCCGCGCTGAAATCCCCTATCTTCACCACTCTAACGATCTGACCGTACTTTTCTTCAAATAGAGCAATAGCACCGCTGCGGATAGCTTCTTCCTTTGGCTTAATCTCTATCTTTACGTCCTCACACTCCATGATTTTCTCATTCACTATTTCTTCTACCTTCCACAATTCATGGGGATCGATAGCTTTATAATGGGCGAAATCGAATCGCAGCCTTTCTTTTTCGACAAGAGAGCCTTTCTGGCGCACGTGATCGCCTAAAACCGTTCTTAAAGCGTAGTGGAGAAGATGGGTGGCGGTATGGTTCCTTGAAACATCCCTTCTTCTTAAAGGGTCCACGGCTGCACTAACTATTTCACCCTTCCTAACAAAGCCCCGCTCAACTCTTACCCTATGGACTATGACGTCTTGAAAGATCCTTTTAACATGGGTAACTTTCACTATGCCATTTTCCGTTTTTAAAGTCCCCTCATCGTGAACCTGCCCGCCTCCTTCTGCGTAAAAGGGGGTCCCATCGAGTATTATCTCCCCTTCCTCTTTTTCCTTGAGCTCCTCACACGGGATCGAATCTTTTAAAACCATGAGAATCTTTGCAGGACACTCTAGCCGATCGTAGCCGACAAATACTGTTGGTTCTTTTATCCCAGAGTAATCGTACCTATAGATCGTCTCCTTTTTTGCTTTTGCTATCTCTTTTGATCTTTCTTTCTGCTCGAAGAGCGACCTATTGAAACCCTCAAGATCCAACTCAAGACCATCCTCTTTTGCCATCTCCATCGTCAAATCCAAAGGAAAACCATAAGTGTCGTAAAGTTTGTAAACTATGTCGCCCGGGATGATCTTTCCGCCTGTCTTCTTTATGCTCTCAGAAACCTCCTCATAAAGTTTAGTCCCGAATGTTAATGTTTCTCTAAACCTATCTTCTTCCGCTTTTATCACCATAGCTATGTGTGGATGGTTCTGCTTTATCTCAGGATAGATATCCCCCATAAGATCTACAACAACTCCTGAAAGGCTATAGAGAAAGTTTCCATCTATTCCGATCTTTCTTGCGTACCTCATAGCTCTCCTTATTATCCTTCTCAGCACGTAGCCTCTTCCTTCCCTCTCCGGTAAAATCCCATCTCCGATTATAAATGTTGCCCCTCTTATGTGGTCTGCAATAACCCTTATTGCGATGTCAGTCTCTTCGTCTTGACCGTATCTTCTTCCAGAGATTTCTTCTACTTTTGCAATGATTGGGGAAAAAAGATCCGTATCATAGTTTCCAATCTTTCCCTGCATGATGGCCGAAATCCTCTCAAGTCCCATACCCGTATCAATCGACGGTTTCGGCAGGGGTTTTATTTCACCGTTTTTCTTTCTCTCCCACTGCATAAAAACCAGATTCCACACCTCCAGAAATCTGTCGCAGTCACAGGTGACCCCACAATTGGGCCTTCTACAACCGACGTTCTTTCCCATATCGTAGTGGATCTCTGAACACGGGCCACATGGACCCTCGTCTCCCATTGACCAAAAATTGTCTTTTTCCCCAAGTTTAAATATTCTGTCGCTAGGGATACCCATCCCCTTCCAAATAATTTCAGCCTCTTCATCCTCTTTGAAGACCGTGATGCAGATCCTTTCTTTTTCCAGATCCAGCTCTTTAGTTACAAACTCCCACGCGTAGGCGATGGCCTCCTTCTTGAAATAGTCTCCGAAAGAGAAGTTCCCTAACATTTCAAAGAATGTGTGATGTCTTAAGGTCTTTCCAACGTTTTCAAGGTCATTATGTTTTCCACCTGCTCTTACACATTTTTGACACGAAACAGCTCTTAAGTAAGGTCTTGTCTCAATTCCCAAAAAGACCCCTTTAAACTGAACCATGCCTGCATTAACAAATAGCAGACTTGGATCATCATAGGGCACAAGGGAAGAACTTTCGCAGATGGTATGGCCATTAGATTCAAAATACCTAAGAAATTTCGATCTTATCTCTTTCGATGTCACGCCTCGCTCCTTAAAAGCCCGTAATGAGCAAGGATCTTGTTTTCGATCTCCCTCGCCACTTCAGGGTGCCTTTTCAAGAACTCTTTTGCGTTATCTCTTCCCTGCCCGAGTCTCGTTTCTCCATAGGAGTACCAGGTTCCAGTCCTCTCTATCAGTCCAAGCTCCACACCCAGATCTACTATATCTCCTTCCCTCGATATTCCTTCCCCAAAAATCATATCGAATTCAGCTTCTTTGAAGGGCGGCGCAAGTTTATTCTTGACTATCTTTACCCGGGTTCTCGCACCTATCACTTCCTGTCCATCCTTTATGGCCGACACTCTTCTTATTTCGAGTCTTATTGAAGAATAGAATTTCAGTGCATTTCCTCCGGTCGTTGTTTCAGGGTTCCCGAACTGAACGCCTATTCTCTGCCTCATCTGATTTATGAATATTACCGTGGTCATAGACTTACTTATAGTTGCAGTCAGCTTGCGGAGTGCCTGAGACATGAGTCTAGCCTGTAATCCCATATGCGCATCCCCCATGTCCCCTTCAATCTCAGCTCTTGGCACGAGGGCAGCCACTGAATCTATCACAAGACCTTCAACCGCACCGCTTCTCACAAGGATCTCAGCGATCTCTAAAGCCTGTTCCCCAGTGTCTGGCTGAGAGATAAGAAGTTCGTCTGTGTTCACTCCTATCTTTTTTGCGTACTTCACATCGAGTGCATGTTCAGCATCGATAAATGCGGCTATCCCGCCTTTCTTTTGAATTTCGCTTAGAACCTGAAGAGCCAAAGTCGTCTTTCCCGACGCTTCAGGTCCGAATATTTCGGTTACTCTCCCTCTAGGTAGGCCTCCTATCCCCAAAGCGATATCGAGGGCCAGTGAGCCTGTTGAAACGACTGGCACATCGACGCTTGCCCTTTCACCGAGCTTCATTATCGAACCTTTCCCAAAGAGTCGTTCTATCTGCGTAACCGCCATCTCAAGTGCCTTGATTTTGTTCGTCTGCTCATCTTTCGGCATTTTCACCACCCCTTTCTGTCAGTTTTACCTTCCATATAGGTTCGTAGATAGGTCCATTCTGTGTGAGAGTGCTTTTATAGAAGACGAGATCTTCCAATACGAACTCGATCGGTTCAATACGAATATTGCCAGGTAACGCTTTTGCAATCTTTCTCCTTCCTAACGTTATATGGGGAACAAACTCTCTACGTTCCTTCTCAAAACCGATCTTGGAGAGTCCTTCTTCTAAAATCTCAAACAGTTTTTTTAGTTCATCGACTCCGTAAGCTAAGGTGATAACAACGACTCTCGCCTTTTTACTGTCCGGAAATCCCTCAATCCTATTTAAACGCACTCTCACGGAAGGAAAACCTTGAGTAGAACTTTTTAATACCGCTATTATCTTTTCTTTCAAACCCTCCTCTATCTCCCCGAGAAACTTAAGAGTCAAATGCTGGTTTCCGCTTTTTACCCACCTAGTTTCCTCCTCTTTTTCGGATAGCGTCCGTATAACAGTTTGAAGGTACGTTTTTACTCGGTCCGGTAGATCGAGGGCTATAAAAGCTCTCAAAATAACCTTCCTTCCAAATAGTCCAGAAGTAAGTTGAGTGTCTCGTAGGCAGCTTTTTCTTTTATTTCCATCCTCTCACCCGAAAAAAGAAACTTCCTTACTAGGTCTCCCTCCTTGACAGAAAGCCCAATGTAGACCAATCCTACAGGCTTATCTTTTGTACCTCCAGTAGGCCCTGCAATTCCTGTAACAGAAAGACCGATGTCCACCCCCGTTGCTTTTCGTACACCTTTAGCCATAAGAACAGCCACTTCTTCGCTTACGGCACCCTTCTCATCGAGGACCTCTTTGTCCACATTTAGAAATTTCCATTTCGACTCATTGCTGTACGTTACAAGCGAAGCCTCGAAGTAGTTGGAGGACCCACTCACATTAGTGATAAGGTGCCCGACAAGTCCGCCCGTACACGACTCTGAAATTGCAATCTTTAATCCTTTCTCAGTCAGAATCTTTCCGATCCTCTCCTCTAACTTCACAGGACATTCCTCGAAAGACGTTCTATCAAACAGAGGGATAGATTAGCGTAAAGACCAGCAAGTATATCATCGGCGAGTATGCCTAAAGCCCCCGGTAACTTTTCAATCTTCTTTAGTGGGTACGGTTTCATTATATCAAAAAACCTAAAAAGAATGAATCCCACAAAGAGATTGAACGCGCAAGGGGTGTGATTTAATACTGTAAGATACATACCTATAACTTCGTCCATGACTACGAAGCGTGGATCCTTCTCTTTTAGGTCACTAGTAAGAACAGAAACGACTGTAAGGGAAGAAAGGACAAATAGAACAGAAATCTCAAAAATTAAAGGACTATCGGAACGTAAAAAGAATAACAAAAGACAGATAAGTAAAGAAGCGAGGGTGCCCGGAAAGTACGGAAAGTACCCCAAAGGACCAAGACTTAAAAAGTCCTTTGCGAGCCTTTTCATTTCGATTTTCCGTAAACTTTTTCCTCCTCGAAAACTTTTCTGCCAACAACCTTCAACCCCCCCTCAAACGTTCTGTAAAAGCAGGAATAGTAGCCAGTGTGGCAGGCTGCGATCTTCTGCTCCACAAGAAGGAGGATTGCGTCGTTGTCGCAATCAATGAAAAGCCCTTTTACCTCTTGGGTATGTCCTGACTCTTCTCCTTTGAGCCAAAGTCTTTTTCTCGATCTTGAATAGTAATGGGCCTTTTTCGTCTCTATTGTTCTCAATAGCGCATCTTCGTTCATGTATGCCAGCATGAGAACCTCTTTCGTTTCGAAATCCTGGACCACACAAGGAACAAGTCCGTCTCTGTCCCACTTGATGAGGCTTATCAATTGTTTAATCTCTTCCTCCATTCAGTTCTCCGAGAAAAACCTTGTTACTTCTTCTATTCTAATCTTACCCTCGTAGATAGCCTTTCCCACAACGACACCATATGCGCCCATATCTAGTAAAAGTTTCACATCTTCAAGGGTCCTTACCCCGCCGCTTCCAATCACCGGGATACGGGTACTACCAATGACCCTTGATAACACTTCAAAATCTGGACCTGACAAGGTACCATCCCTCTCTATCGCGGTCACAAGAAGATAGTTAACTTCACATTCCTCGGCAAATTTTATGATCTCTTCAAGGTCTTTTCCTGACTCTTTTTTCCAGCCCATAATCATAGGCTTTCCATTAAGGATGTCAAGGCTCAGTGTGATGTCTCCGATCCCTTTTACGGAAGGAAGAAACTCTGGGTCTATTAAGGCTTTGGTACCTATTACAACGCCGTCGACACCAAGGTCTTTGTAAATCTCTACGATTTCTTTAGTCCTTACACCGCCCCCCACTTCCATGTAACCGGGAACCCTCTCCCTTATAGCTTTTATTATTTCCAAATGCCTAGGTCTACCTTCTTTTGCGCCATTTAGATCTACTATGTGGAAGTCTCTTGCTCCTTTGTTGACCATCTGCTCGATCATGAGAATGGGATCTTCACCATAAACTTTCGCTTGACTGTAGTCTCCTCTTGTAAGCCTCACACACTTCCCATCCAAAAGATCCATAGCAAAAAGGACTCTCATTTTGACTCACCCTCTAAAATTATTTTCTTAATCCCATCGATTACTCCCTCTTCAGAAAGGGTAGAAGCATCAACCCATCTGCCTTTCCTTTTTAGAAACTTCAGTAACTTAAATAAGTTGCTAAAGAGTGGTTTCTGTTCCTCATCAAAAGTGTAAGACCGAATAGGGCGCATCTCCTCCAAAAGGTGCATATGGAATCCCACACTTGCCGGCTTATCTACCGAATACGGTCCTCCTATCCTTTCTTGGAACCGGTAGATCAAAACGTAGATACATCTTTCCACACTTTCATTACATTCGTTCGGAGTAATTCCCAAATAAAAGAGTCGATTCCTTATCTGATTCTCTATGATATGGTTTGCCTCGGTGTGTATCTTTCCAGCACTGAGTGGTACACCACAGTACTTGCACGTAAAAACTTCCCGCTCAGGGGCTTTCTCAACTAAGATTCCTACCCTTTTGTCTTCCGCAAAAAGAGTAGCGCTAAAAAAGATGAACGTTGCGCAAAGAATAATTATGAGATTCTTTCTTTTCGCCATTGTGCCTTGTGCATTATTATATAGAAATAAGACCCGAAAGGGAACCACTTATTGACATTTCTATCCTTTGCTGATAGATATAAAGAGTTATAAGGCGCGTAGCTCAGTGGGAGAGCGCTACCTTGACGCGGTAGAGGTCACGGGTTCAATACCCGTCGCGCCTACAAAATCTTAAGAATCCCAAGGTTTCCCAAGTATTCGAATTGACAGTATAAGGTTTTTGTGCTATGGTTGGAAAAGCTATGTCGAATATAGTTAGATTTGGGGTCTCATTAGAAAAAGATCTTTTAGAAAAGTTTGATGCTCTTATTGAGTCTAGAAACTATACAAATAGATCTGAGGCTATACGGGACCTCATAAGGCAGGAGCTTATAAAGCAGGAATGGCTTGAGGGTGATGAGGTTGCCGGTGCGATAACCCTCGTTTACGATCATCATAAAAGAGACCTTTTAAATAAGATAACGGATATCCAGCACGATTTTCAGGGCATAATAATCTCTACTCAACATATACATCTCGATCACAACAACTGTTTGGAACTCATAGCAGTGAGGGGAAATCCCGTCCAAGTGCAGAAACTTGCAGATAAGTTACGTTCCATAAAAGGGGTAAAACACGGAACCCTAAGCATGACAACAACTGGAAAAAACCTATAGATTATCGATTTCAACTTCACCAAAGACAGGCCCAAGAAGGTCTAGTGCTAATCTCTGGTGTTCCTTTACTGCTTCCTGAAATTTTAACCAATTCGAATTTTCGAAATCTTCCTTTGCCTTTGCGGGGATTTTAAATGGCATAAGACCCAAGCTGCCGAAGATGGCGTCTATGGCACGGATAAAAGATGAGAAAGCATCAAAGATTAAAGCTTCCTTAAGCCATAGGGTTCTTTCGTAAGGGATGAAATCTTTACCCAAGAGATCTTTGTATTTTTCGATCCTCGATTCTTCTCTCTCCTCTTTCCATAATGGATCCCCGATCACACTACTTATCGAATTTATGACATAGTCTTCGCCATAAGGGTCTTTTTCAGTGATACTGCAAAGTTTTTTATAAATTTCGCGCGACGCATTTAAAACCCTATCTTTGTTATTCACTATTCTCAGGCTCTCTTTAAGCCTCACATCCTCCCAGACCAAATAAGGTCTGTCAGGTTTTCTCCTAAAGTCGGCATGTCCAACGTTGGGAATTAGTTTTTCTTGAAAGTTTGCTTTCGAGTTTAAGGGATCGGGTAAACCGACAAAATTTTGATGAGCGTATGTATCTGAAAAAGTGTGGCAGGCGATTCCTATTCGAAAAAGGTTCCTCGAGTTTATCGCATCCTCCAAAATAAGGAGGCTATTCTTGTTCCCCGGTATTGTATTCAAAACGTGAACCTTTCCATCCTTTCTCGTAAAACCATAGCTTTGAACTTCTTCTTTCGATCCTGGCATAAAGTGAAAGATTGGATAAATCCTAAGAAGCTTTTTTTGGGGTCTTAAGATATTAAACGTTTGGCTTACGTAATTTACGTATAACCCCTTCTTAGAACTCACTTTAAAGATTAACGTATTGTCATCCGTATACTGGCTAGAATAGGCGATAATATGGGCTTCCTCTTTCAAAAATCCTGCACGGAGCGCAAGAAAGTAAGTGATGTAGTAGTGAAACTCTCGATCCATAAAGAGACTTTAACAGGTCTTTTCTCAAAGCTCAAGAAAGTTTTCCATTATTAAGTAACCCGTGATAGATAACTAAAGTACCGATGGTCAGTATTTTCCTAATTGTTTTTATCTCTTCCTTTTCCGTGCTTTTTTTTGAAGTTCTCCTCCTAAGGATATTTTCAATAACCCTGTCATACCACTTTGCATCCTTCGTTTTGGCAATATCGATATTCGGTATAGTCCTTGGCAGTCTAACAGTTTACGTGCTAGGGAATACTATTAAGATAAAGCCTTTAGATGCTTCTTTTTTGCTCTCTTTTTCCTTTCCTTTCCATTTTTTGGTTTCTCACTTTATACCGTTCGACCACGTGAAACTACTTTGGGAAAAAACCCACTTGTTCTATCTCATTCTTAAGATAATCCCAATTTTATGCCCATTTTGGGCCTATGGCCTTCTAATTGGTCTCTGCTATAGGGAGTACGCACGTTTTGCCGCAAAAATCTATGCCGCAGATCTTGTGGGTGCAGCATGTGGTGCTTTTCTCGCTCCGTATTTGCTCGACAAAATGAGCCCTGAGACAGCTTTAGGTCTGGTATTCTCTTTAGTTTCCGTTTTTTCTTTTCTCTTTCGCCTACTAACAAAAGACATTTTCTCGCTTCTTTATCTTTTTGTTCCCCTCCCTTTATCGTTGGCTATAGCTTTAAACTATTTTCCAATACGCATTTCTGAATATAAGGGCCTTCCATCCCTTTTAAAAATGCCACACTCGGAGCTTATCGACACAATCTACACAAGAGATTCCAGGTTGGATATAGTGTGGAACCCCCACTTAAGGTATGCTCCCGGGCTTTCTTTCAAATTTACCGAGAAGGCTCCCTGCGGTCTCTTACTTTGTAAAGATGCTGAGATTAGTGGGATATTTTTAGAGGAAAGTAAGATCCAAAATGTGGAGTTCCTTCGCTTTCTTCCATCTTTTCTTCCTTATGTTATCGAAGAGAGACCAAAAACCGTTTTTTTTGTCGGTCTAGGCAGTGGACTGGAACTAATTACGGCCAAAATTCAGGGAGTTGAAAAACTCTACGTTGCAGAAAGGGACACGTCAGTGCGAAAGTTCTTGGAAAAGTTTTACGGAAGAAACCTCTTGCACACATCAACGAGAAAGTTTCTAAAAGAAACTAAGGAAAAATTCGACCTTATCGTGATCTCAAGAACTTACTATTTGCCCTCTGGAAATTTTGGACTCGAGGAGGACTACGAAACAACAGTAGATGCTTTCCTTGAGTATCTATATGCATTAGAGGAGAGGGGCCTTCTCTTTATTCAGATATTTCGCGTTCCTCCACCGAGATACGAGCTTAAGCTCTTTAACAATCTATTTTACGCTCTACACATTTCGAATCTATTGCCTGTAAAAAAACATCTTTTGGTTTTTGCCAGTTGGGATACGATCGGCTTTCTCGTTAAAAAGGATGGTTTTAGGGATGAAGACTATTCAAGGGTAAGAAATTTTTTGAAAGAAAGAATGTTTGAGCCCGTTTTCCCTCCAAACCTTCTTTCTGAAAATCTGATTGAGGGACTTCCGGAGAAGGATTTCATTCTCATCCTTTCTGACTCCTCCGCAAGCGAGTTCATAAAAGCTTACCCTTTCGACATAAGGATCACAACAGACCAAAGGCCCTTTTTCAATTATTTCCTTAAGCTTTCGCGCATAAAAGATATTTACCGTATCACGAATAAAGGGTGCGCGTACTTTATCATGGAGGGTATGGCCCTTCCGTTTCTATTTTTCATTCTTTCTCTTTTTGTTCTTTTTACCTTGGCATATGCTTTTTTGAAGGGCAAAGTTCTCACAGCTGGCTCTTGCCGAATAATCCCTTACTTCCTCTCTATTGGTTTTGGTTTTATGTTTGTTGAGGTCTTATTCATCCACAGACTCTTAAAGATCCACGGATCTCCAGTCGATACTTTTTCGATTGTTGTGGCTTCCTTCCTCCTTTCTGCCGGCTTTGGATCTCTATTTGTCTCTTTCCTTAAAGAAAAAAAGATTATTCTTTTTGTGCCAATCGTTCCGATCCTGCTTTTTCTCTTATATCTTTTCGATCCTTTAAAGGAGATGACTGTCTACCTTTTCGCTTTGGGTTTCTTTATGGGCTTTTTCTTTCCTTTAGGCACTAAGGTATTGTGCCAAGAGGATCCCTCTGTAACACCTTTTGCTTACTACATAAACGGAATGGCGTCAGTTCTTGCCCCTCAAGCCGGTTCTCTTATCGCTTTAGCATTTGGGCTAGACTTTCTCCTTCTCTGTTCTATTGGGCTTTATGGAATCGCTATATTTATCGTCTCGCATTCGCTTAAGCCTTCCCCACATCCTTACCCATAGTTTTCCACAGAAGCTCTTCCATCTCCGGAGAAAGTTCCAGGGTACCTTCTCTTCCTGCAACCTTTACCCGCGTGTCGTACATCTTCTCAAGATGGGGAAGTATAGCTTTTATCTCCGGAGATCTATCGACGTTTTCTCCGATGATGCTCTTTTGTTCCAACACTTTTATGTAGTCGTCCTGATCTACCGGAATGTCGATTATTCTGCTTAATAGTTCAATCAGTCGCAATTTTCCTGCATAGTCCTCATCGAGGATTACATACTGAGGTATAGAAACTATAAAGACCATCGTTTCTATTCCCGACTCGTAGGCCTTCTTTGTGACCATATTGACTATACTTGACGGTCCCCTATAGCTTATGGACAAAACTCCATTTTTTCTCACTATCTCCTTTGCACTCTCTCCCATACCGTATCCGTTGACTATCAGAGGCCTTGTATGAGGAACCGCATCGTACATACTCCCCACAACGATGTACGTCTTTACCCCAAATACCGTCAAAAGCTTAAGGACGGATCGAACAAAAAGTTCAGCATGAGAATGGGGCTCTCTCATCCTTATAAGAATCAGGTCTTTATTGCCCTCCCTTCTGGCCAGATAAACCGTTGTATTAGGAATCGACATTCCCTTGATTTCATCTTCCAGTTCTATCTGGGGCCTGTATCTCGTAAAATCGTAAAAGAGCCCCGGAGTAGCCAATCTTCCAATAAGCCGTGCATTGTACCTGTTCCTTATCTCCCTAAGCACAGCAGTTCCGACGTTGTTTACATCTATCCAGGGCCAAAGAGCTGCAATTGCAATGGGATCTTTCGGAGTTTCAGCAAGATCTTCTACTTCAAAGTTTCCTATCCGCATTGGTCTCCTCCGCGCATCTTTCATCGATTATAGCAGATTTCCATTTATGATGTAAAACCGTACCTTAATAATTTAGGATCTCATTTTGATAACTGAGCATTAACCTTTTTTCCGTTTTTCAAGGCTTGTTTATTCTACAAATACTATAGCCAAAATAGGCCGTTGCGTTTCTTAGGCGGTAAGGTGTATTATTTATGTATCGAACCGTAATGAAGCTAATTATAAAATTTTCGTACTTGTCTCAAAAAAGGTTTCCTTCCTTAGGATCATTCATTCTGCTAAAGGGCTCAAGGGTGAATCTAAGGTTTTCGCAAGTGGTCTAGAGATGGGTGTTAATTTTACCGCAAAGGGCAAGGCTAAGGGTTTCGATTTAGCTAATTATCAGCCCTTGCCTGTAGTTTACCAACTTAGGTACTCAATCCTAAATAAGGTCAAAAACGGAGAGGATCCCCTACCCGACATTCAGGGCAGGGAATCGGTAAAAAGGGATGTCCTTATAGCGTTACTTTCTGGTGCAAATCCGTATCTCGTTTCGGAGGAAGGAACTGGAAAGACTAGACTCGCTAAAAGCTTAACTAAGCTCCTTCTACCCATTCCTGTCATCAGGGGTTGTCCGTACAACGATGATCCAAAATGGCCTCCGAGATTACTATGTCCCAGATGTAGAAACACAAAGGATCCGGTTAAAAAATTTGGGATCGAGATTGTACCAGGATTTAAAAGATTTTCAAGGGTTCAGGGAAACGAGTACACAAACGAAGCGAAGCTTCTAGGTTTGAAGGATATACAGGCCATAGCACAGGGCAAGTCCCCGTCTGATCCAAGAGTATTTACTGGAACTGGAATATTCAGGGCTAACAGAGGAATCCTTTTTATCGACGAACTACCAGCAATACGGACAAAGGTGCAGGTTATACTCCATCCCGTACTTGAGGAAAAGAAGGCGATTTTAGAGGAGTACAATTGGGAGCACCCTCTAGACCTTGTGCTTATCGCTACGGGTAACCCTCAGGGGTTTAGCCATGTGAACGAGGTACCTAGGCCACTTCTAGACAGATTGGAGCTCATATATATGGATTTGCCTGCCAAGGAAGTTGAAGAAGAGATAATGCTTAAGGAAAAGTTTAAAATAGAAATTGAAACTCAAGTATCCGAAGAAGACGGTTTACCTTTGTATCCAGCAATTGATGAGCTCGACAGAAAAAGCATCGTTCCCTGGTGGATAATGGAACTCATAAATGAAACGGTAAGGCAGAGCAGGGTTTCTCCCCTTCTCGAGAGGAAAGCTTCCATTCGCGCAACCATACGGGCCCTCGACCATACTTATGGATCTGTTGAACTGGACGGAAGGAGGGTTGCTTCACTGAAAGATGCTGCAACTGGGTTGAGTTTAGCCTTAAGAGGGAGAATGGCCCTTAGAGCAGATCTTGTCGATTTCGATAACCCGAAAGAGAGTTTGAGAAAGAGTGACGAATTGTCTGAATATCTCTTATGTAAAAGCATAGAGAGTTTCCCATACCGGATTGAAGTCGAAAAAGATAGATTTTCAGAGGAGCTAGATTCCATTCTCAAAGATGATTTTACCCACATAACCGAAAGACTTAAATTTTATCCTGAAGTTTTGCGTGCCGTTGAGGAGATTAAAAGGGTCGCAAAGGATAAGATAAATGATGACTGGAACAAAAATGAAAAGGAGATTGTCCTTTTTCCCGAAAAAGTGGATGAGAAAACTCTTGACGAGTACAACTACTCAGCCCTCGAACTTGTCGCTAATTTGGCCTGGCATAGGAATTTGGCCTCCCGCTCAATTGAGCAACGCTTTTTTGTTCCGAGAATGGGAAGTTTTCAGAAGAGGTAACGCATGCAAGAGTGCAGTGGAAGTAAATGTGTTCCAGTGAGGTTCCAGGACAGAGATTTCTTACAAGAGATTTCCTACATGAGGAATCGTTCTTTGGAAGACCTTTTAAGACGAATAAGATATTCGGACACTTCGCTTGGCAGGCGGGCTAATGCTTACAGGGAAAAGAGACTTACCGAAATCGAAAGAAAAAAGGCAGAATACGAGGAGAAACTGAAAAAAAGGAACGAGGAACTGGCTCTTCAATCTGTCGACTGGCTTTTCGAGGGCGAAGACGCAGAAAAGATTGCAGAAAGAATACGAAGAGACAGGATAAAAGAGGAGCTGGAAAGGGAAATAAGGAGACTTAAGTACGAACCGAAAGATATAACGCAAAAGGACTTGGAGGATGCTTTAAAAGAGTACATTGATCTTGGCGACATCCAGATGGACGGTGATACGATAAAAATTACCCCAAAAGGAGCAAGAAAACTCGCCCAAAACGTATTAAGAAAGATCTTAGAAAAACTGACAGAAAAAGGTGCCGGTGTCCACAGAACTGGCGAGATCGGCTTTGGAATTGACCTCTCTTTCTCCTCCAGGCCTTACGAAATAGGTGACGAGTATGAGAGAATCGATATTGAGAGAACTCTCCTTAATGCTTTAGAGAGGCAGGGTATAAAAAATAGGCTCTCTTTTCAGTTGGAAGATTTTTATGTTTATGAGGAGATAGAGGAAACGAGAATGGTTTCCGGGCTCATAATAGATGAGTCAGGCAGCATGAGCGGTGATAAGATGAATGCGGCAATAGATACTTCTTTGGCCTTGGCCGAACTCATAAAGAGAGAGCCTAAGGATCTGCTTAAAGTTTATCTCTTTTCCACTTGCGTTAGGGAAATCCCTTACTACGATATCCTAAATGTGAGTTTCGCCGGAGGATCAACTGACATAAGGGCAGCCATGAGAGCTTTCAGAAAGGCTGTTGCTAATGAAAAGGGTGACAAACAGGCCTACCTCATAACTGATACTGAGCCCAATACCGAAGATGGAAAGTATGTTGGATTCAGTAGAGCTATAGGTGGCGTTATCCAAGAAGCCCTTTACTATCGTCAGTCTGGGATTACCCTTAACATAATAATGCTCGACGAAAGTTACGAGCTTAAAGAATTTGCATCTATCCTTGCGAGAAAAAACTTAGGAAGGGTTTTTTTCACTTCCCCTCTGCGACTTGGCGAGATGGTCATCGAGGATTACCTAAAAATGAAAAAAAGAGCTTTTAAAAACTACTGATGGAACCTGTTGTAATTAAGTCACTAAAAGTACTGAGGGATAGTCGTAAGCCACTTAGCCTTGAGGAACTCTCAAGTATGACAGGAGAAGACCCACTTTGGGTAGAAAAGGCTTTGGAGAAACTCTCCGAGAGAAAAGTGGTAGTCAAAGAGGGTTCCCTTTACCATTACGATAGGACACCTGCCAATGAAGAATTTTCTCGGAAGTTCTTCATACTCTGTGAAAAGGCTATAAATAGACCAAAGATAGAGTTTTTGGTCCGCGGTATTCTCTCTTCTGGAGTATATCTTGCACCAGGGGGGAGACTCAGAATAAGAAATGTCTTTGTTGGTGGCTACGAATATGAACCCTATCTCTTTCATCTCGGGACCCTACGAAAGATTCTGGAAGATGAGGGCTTCAGTTCTTCTGAGACTGACTCATTTATCGAGGAGGAGATGGACAGTGGTTTTGTCGGAAAGGTGGAATTCTATTTGGGAAGTAAGGAAGAGCCTGAGTTTTCAGCTCCTCCGTACATAGGGATCTTCCATCAGTACGTTTCAGTAATTAGAAAGTTTGGTGCATTTCTTAGCTCAAAACAGGACTTCAAAGAATGGGAACTTTTTATGGTTTACTATGGAAAACCGTCGCCTCACTTGTCGCCTTTTTTCTCAACAAGAAGGATGACCCCAGAGGAGGTTGAAGAGTTTAAGAAGGAAACAATGGAAAGATGGGAGAGTTTCGGTTGGCATATAAGAAAAGAGGAGTATCTTTTCGGTCAGTATCCACCTGAACTCTTAAAACCAGCAATAGAATACATAGATAGGGAGAGACCGGAGATAAAAAAAAGGCTCTCAGATGAAATATCAAAATTCTGGTAAGCTTTCTCTTTGTACGCCCAAAATTGAGAATCTGCTATAATAAACATATATGGAACGGACCGTCCCTCCAGAAATACAGCAAGAGATCAAAAAGTTGGTGGAAGAGATAAACTACCACAACTACCGGTATTACGTATTGGATTCTCCTGTAATTTCCGATGAGGAGTATGACAGGCTCTTTAGGCGTCTCAAGGAGCTTGAAGAGCGTTATGGATACATACTCCCAGATTCGCCAACCCAAAGAGTTGGGGCTCCTCCACTCGACAAATTCGAGAAGGTAAAACATCGCGAGCCCATGTTATCTCTCGATAACGCCTTTTCGTACGAGGACGTTGAAGAATTCGACGAGAGGGTAAAGAAATTTTTGAAGACTGAAGGTCCCATTGAGTACACTGTTGAACCAAAGTACGATGGGTTGGCAGTAGAGTTAACTTACGAAGGAGGATTTCTCAAAGTTGCTTCGACAAGAGGGGACGGTTATGAAGGAGAAGATGTCACACTAAATATCAAAACTATAAGAAGTATTCCAATTAAGATTGACAAAGAGGTTGTGCCAGAAGAGATCGACATAAGGGGAGAAGTTTACATGGACATTGAGGAGTTCGAGCGCCTAAACAGGGAAAGAGAAAAAAACGGCGAACCCCTCTTTGCCAATCCTAGAAACGCTGCGGCAGGTTCCGTAAGACAGCTCGATTCTTCGATCACGGCGAAAAGGAAGCTCCATTTCGTTGCTTACGGACTAGGATTTTCAAAAGGGCTTGAGTTCAAAACTCAGGAACAGTTCATAAGGTGGCTCCAGTCTGCCAGATTTCCAGTTCCTCATGAGTTCATAGTGGTGACTGGAATAAAGGAAGTTGTAGACGCCTTAAAGGAACTGGAATCGAAAAGAAAAGATTTTCCCTTTGAAGCGGATGGAGCTGTAATAAAGGTAAACGATTTTGAGTTGCAAAGAATTTTAGGGGTAAAAACAAGGGAACCGAGATGGGCTATCGCTTACAAATTTCCAGCGCACCAAGGCACAACAAGAATCATAGACATAAGAGCCTCCGTAGGCAGAACGGGAGTTTTGACTCCTTACGCTATATTTGAACCGGTAAGGATAGGAGGGGTAACAGTCACAAGATCGACTCTTCACAATTTTGACGAGATGCGAAGGAAGGACATAAGGATAGGGGATTACGTGATAGTCGAAAGGGCAGGAGATGTCATTCCCCATGTAATCGCCCCAATAAAGGAGAAAAGGACAGGCTCTGAGAAGATATTTCCAATCCCGGATGTTTGCCCCGAGTGTAAAAGCAAAGTTGTAAGGGTTGAAGGTGAGGTGGCAATAAGGTGTGTGAACATCAACTGTCCAGCCCAGGTTATTGAGAGAATAATCCATTTTGCCTCCAGGAACGCATTGAACATTGAGGGGCTCGGAGAAAAAAACGTTGAACTTCTCTACTCCTTTGGTCTTCTCAAAAACCTCACCGACGTTTTCAAACTGAAAAAAGAGGATCTTTTAAAACTTCCCAGGTTCCAAGAGAAGTCCGCATCGAACTTGATAAACGCGATAGAGAGAAGCAAAAACACAACCCTTGCCAGATTCCTTTTCGGATTGGGAATATTACACGTGGGTGAATATGTCGCAAAACTTCTGGCTAGACATTTTAGAAACGTGGAGGACCTCTATGGCATAGAAAGGGAAAGGATACTAGAGATAAAACAGATCGGAGATAAAATAGCCCAATCAGTATCTGACTTTTTTGGACGGGACGAAAACATAGGGGCCATAGAAGAGATGAAGAAGATGGGATTAAAAATAGAGAATCCCGATTATGAAGGCGAACAAAAGGAAAAAAGGGAACCTTTGAAAGGTCTCACTTTCGTAATTACAGGAAGGCTTCCGGAGGAAAGGTCAAAGATCGAAGAACTTATCGAGTCTTTAGGTGGGCATGCCTCTTCATCTGTATCTAGAAAAACCGATTACCTTATAGTAGGGGAAGATCCAGGCTCAAAACTTGAAAAAGCTAGACAATTGGGGGTAAAGACGATAACTTACGAGGAGTTCAAAAAACTAATTGGGGAGCAATGAGGCAAAATGGGGTTAGAAAAGAGAAGGCTTACGTTAATCTGTTTATCCCTTTTTTTTATCGTTTTTGGCCCATCCCGGACACACTGCGCCATTTACTCATACGTTGACGAAGAAGGGGTGATCCATTTTACAAACGTTAAACCAAGAAACAAAGAGTACAAGATAGTCATATACGGGACAAACCCTTACGAAATCAAAGAGACAGGCATAAGAAGGAATCGAAAATACGATCCTATAATCTATTATTACTCAAGAAAATTTAACATCGATCCTCTTCTCGTTGTGGCCATGATCATGGCTGAATCTAATTTCGATCCCTATGCGGTCTCAAAAAAGGGTGCCATGGGCCTTATGCAGATAATGCCTGAGACGGCAAGGATGTTGAATCTTAGGAACGTTTTTGATCCAGAGGAGAATATAAGAGGTGGCATTATGTACTTAAGATTACTTAAAGACTACTTTAAGGGAGATCTAGACCTCGTGCTTGCCGCGTATAACGCGGGACCGAAAAGAATAATAGAGAACAGAATGGCTATCCCTCCCATAGATGAGACGGTTAACTACGTAAAAAAAGTGAAGAACCTTTACAGAAAGCTTAAATCCTTGAATGAAGACTCAAGATGAAAAGGTCCACCTTTGGACTTTGCCAACAGGTTTAAGCTTTGCAAGAATTCTTTCTGTTCCTCTCATCTGCTTTCTTATTTCCCTGGAGGAGAACCGTTTCTTTCTCATCTCTTTTTTTCTCTTTGTTTTTGCAGGAATAACTGACGGATTGGACGGTTTCTTTGCAAGAAGGCTGAAGATTAATTCGAAGTTTGGTGTCTACATAGACCCGGTCGCTGATAAAATGCTTGTTGCATCCTGTCTTATAACTCTCTCATATTACCGGATAGTTCCACTTTGGCTCACGCTTCTTCACGTTCTTAGAGAATTCTTTGTCAACGGTTTAAGAGGGCTTTATGCAAGTGAGGGGGTCACCATTTTTCCAGGAAGGTCAGCAAAATTTAAAACCGCATTGCAAATACTTGGCATTTCATTGATCCTTTTTAACCGCTCTTTTCCTGAGCCCATCTTCCAACAGGGAATTTATCCGGAGCCGGGTCTAATAGTTCTTATCATCGCTTTGTTTTTCGGCCTATATTCGGCAGCCGAGTATCTTTTCACGATAAAAAAATCGTGACCTATGGGCTTACCTTATTAATGAATTTTTTTATGGCTGAGAAGATCCTTTTAAGAAAAGGTTTTCTTATCCGGACTGTAAGATATATGTCCCTTTTCGGAAAAAATATTCCGTCACCGAAGGCCCCTTTCAATCTTATCACTTGACCATCTTTTATGTTCCGCGGAATCGTCACTATGAACTGCTTGTCGAGCCTTTTGTCATAGTAGGAGACTTTGTTTCCAACTCTTGCGTCTTCCTCATCGATATAGATTGTCCCGCTCAAATCCTCGTCATACCATTTATCTCCCCAGGGGACATTGCGGATAAGAAACTTAAAAATCGGCACTTGGAAAATTGTATAGAAATAGAAGAATCCTCTCTTTTTAAAGCCAGCCGCGTAAAAAGCACGCGATATCTCATCTAGAAGCTCGAATATATCCGAGCCTCTAAATATGTCCTCCTCCGAATAATCCTTTCTGAAGTAGTCATACGCTCGATCTCCAAACTCTTTCCGCAGTAAATCATACTTTTCTCTCTTTTTCGGGTCCGAAAGGACAGCGTAGGCCTCGTTTATCTCTTTCATTTTATCCAAGGCCCTAGGATCGTTTTGATTTCTATCAGGATGATATTTAAGGGCGAGTTTTCTATAAGCCTCTTTTATGGTTTTCTCGTCCGCGTTTCTAGAAACGTTAAGAATTTCGTAGTAGTCCTTGGTCATAGCTCTTTTGGCACACTTTTGCCATTAAGTTTCCAGACATGGATCGGAAAAATGACCATCCTTGGAAGTTATACATCAAAAGCTTATCTCCCTTAAGACCCTTTTATCCCCTTTTCTGATCGTTATCTTCACTTCATCCAGATATTCCAGAAGAGGGATGAGATACTTTCTCGATATGTTCACAACTGACTTTATCTCAGATGGCGAGGCTTCTCCTTTCTCCTTAAGAAAGCTCACAACCGCAGTTCTAAATCTTTCTAAACTTTCCGGGTGAATGTACATATCTTTTTTTAGCTTTACAACCTTTCCCTCATACACGAGCCTCTCTAAGAAGTCTCTCAGCATGTTCTCCGGGTGCTTAAGTTCCTGGTTCAACTCCGAGATGGAAGGGGCACAGAGGTCGTATTTGTGGAGCCTGGAAATAATCTCCCTTTCTAGGGAATCGATATCCATTCCTTCAGGCTTTTTGAGTTTGTGTCTTATTCTGTCTTTTTCTATCTCTAACTGTCCTTCCTTTACCAGAGCATCTAAAACGAAAACGAAGAAACTATCCTTCACCTTCGGCAATCTCTGTTTCAATTCCTCCCTTGAAATCCCTATCTTTAAAGGATTCCGTTCGTGAAATTCTTGGAGAATCTCAATAAGTTTTGACTTATAAGCTCTGACAAACTCTTCATGCATCACATGACTCGAGATAACAAGGACCTTCCCTTCTCCCATCAAGCTTGATATGCCTTCTTCAAGCTCCTTTGAATTCAGTCCGGAGATCGCTTCAAGTTCGGCAAGAGACAACCCCTCATAATCCCTGTCTTTTACGAACAATTCGAGCCTGTCTTTCGGGGATCCATTTCTCAAAACGTTGTATATCAGGCCTAGCTCTGGGCGTTTCCTCTTATGCTTTTTTGCCGTTACATCGAGGATAACACCACCTCCTATCGTCTGCGAGGGGAAATATGATCCCCTTATGATAAAGTTGTCTTTAGGCATTGCCACAATCGGTTCCAAAAAAACGAACTGGCAGAAAAGCTCTTCACCCGGCCTTATCTCGTCTTTTTCTAGGATGATAAGTCTTGCCTCCCTCTGAGCAGTGCCTATGTGAAACCGTAAGATCGTATCGCTCTTTATCGGTTTTATCGGAAGGTCGAGTAACTTAAGCGAAACATCCACTCTTATACTAGGGATTAGACGGCCTGGCTCGCCGATTACCACACCCCTTTCCAGTTCTTCTTTGTCAATACCTTGAAGATTTAAGGCGACCCTTTCCCCGGCAAACGCTTTCTGCCTTTCCTCATAGTATGCTTGAATCGATCGCACTTTCGCGTATCTATGGATAGGGTAAATCTCTACTTGCTCCCCCACTTTTACGCTTCCGGAAATGCAAGTTCCAGTTACAACAGTACCGTGCCCTTTCACTGAAAAGACTCTGTCAACGGGAAGCCGAAAAATGCCTTCTTTAGACTTTTCAGGCACGTCTTTGGCAACTTCCATTATAGTACTTTTAAGAAGAGAAATATTCTGTCCAGTAACTGAAGATACCGGTATTATTGGCGCCTTTTCGAATGGTCTTCCCTTCAAAAAATCCTTTACATCCTCTATCACTAATTCAAGCATCTCCTCATCTACGAGGTCTATCTTTGTTACGGCTACGATAGCCTTTTTTAACCCTAAAAGTTCACATATATCCACATGTTCTTTCGTCTGAGGCATCACACCCTCATCGGCTGCAACAACGAGAAGAACCATATCTATTCCCCAAGCTCCGGAAACCATGTGCCTTACGAATCTTTCATGTCCTGGGACATCAACGATTCCTAAAAGGAGATCCTCTCCCCCTTTATAGTAGGCAAAACCGAGTTCGGTCGTTATTCCTCTTTCCTTTTCGACCTTAAGCCGATCACAATCTATTCCTGTCAAAGCTTTAATTAGGGCAGTCTTTCCATGATCCACATGACCAGCTGTACCGATTACGATCCTTTTCACGGCAAGATAAATTTACAGGGATTCTTAGGTATTTGCAAATCCGTTTATGCCATGTTAGGGATAATTACTATGGAAAAGAAGAATCCATTTTGGAGCGAAGGTATTCCAGGACGAGAGATCACTTTAGGTACTGACGAAGGTTCCTTACTTACACTTACTGATTTCATCTGTGCCCACGCCTGGGAGGCCGGTTTTGAAGACTCTAGAATAGAAGAGATAAGAAATGCGAGCTATCTGGCAATGAAAAACATAGCAGAAAACGCATATCAAAATAAGGGTGGCGAGATATCAGTTGAATGTTCAGTAACAGACGCTGGCTTTCTCATTGTGATCATAACAGATTACGGCAGGCCTTACAACATGCTTCTTTCGGATATCGAACCATACCCAGCCGAAGAAGGAAGGAAGAGGGATGAATCGGTAAGACTTATAAAGAAACTGATAAAGAACGTTGAGTACAGAAGGGATGCTTCGAGAAACGTGCTGATTTTTACGATCTCTAAACCGCTCTTTTGATTTCTTCACTGCCTAATACCATTGACAGTCTCTTCGAACTTATGCTCAAATAGAGACCGTGCGAAAAAAAAGAATCAAAAAGGAAATAAAGGAACCTGACTTTTTCATAAAAGCTGTAAATTGGTTCCAAACTTACATAAGAACACACCTAAGGCTTGTTATTATCCTTTCTTCTAGTGTCGTTTTAATAATCTGCCTTTTTATCCTTTACGCCTGGCACGAAAAAAAAAGGGAGAACGAGTTACAGTACGAGCTTTCAAAAGCGGCCGTTCTTTTTCGGCAGTCAATATTGACCGGAAATGAGTCTTATCTTTCTCAGGCGGAAAAGATCTTTCTAAAGATCGCTAAAGAAAAAGAGGGGACTTTATCAGACATCGCAAGATTTTACCTCGCTCGGATAAAGGAGATGAGGCAGGAAAAGAAAGAGGCAAAGAAAGATCTTGAAGCTATAAGTCAGTCTTCCCAATCTTCTATCCTTAGAGACCTCGCAGAAAGAGCGCTAAGAGAGCTAGACTAAGAGGAGAGGACCTCTGTCGGCTCATATGTGGTTGCTCTCATAGCAGGATAGATCCCTGCAATGATTCCCACAAAAACACATACCGAAAGGGCAAGAATTAAATTCTTTACCGAAACTTTGAAAGGGAAGTCCCCTATGGCGTCAACTATGATCGTCGCTGCAAAACCGAAAAGTACACCACTTATACCCCCGATAAGGGAAACGACAGTCGATTCTCCAAGAAACTGAAAAATTGTGTCTTTCTTACTCGATCCGAATGCTCTTCTTATTCCAATTTCTACTCTTCGCTCTGTAACGGAGAGTAACATTATAGCAAATATCCCTAACCCACCTATGAGAAAGGATATGATTGATGAGATGACGGTAAGAATTGACACAAGCCTTGTTCCCTCTTCTTTTGTCTTCAAAATGTCTTCCACTGTAAATATTGAGAAATCGTCCTTTTCCTCAGGCTTCATCTTTCTTACAGAACGCAAAAAACTCCTTATCTTTTGTTTTACGTCAGATAGTGGAACCCCTTCCTTCACCTTTATATAGGCTCCCTTCACATAGTCCACATTGCTGTACCTCCGCATAAATGTTTTGAGGGGCATATAGACTACGAGATCTTGATCCTGCCCGAAAAGATCAGAACCTTTCTCGCTCATCACACCAATTATTTCAGTCGGCACCCTATAGATGAGAAGGTATTTACCTATCGGGGAGAAAGGTGCAAAGAGATTCTCGTAGACCTTGAACCCCACAACCGCAACCCTTTCTAGATCCTCTTCCTCTTTATCTGTAAATATCCTTCCCTCAAAGATCTCCACATTTCTCAGGTTAAAAACACCATTTTCTGCACCAACAATTAGGGCTGTTACTTTCTTTTCGCCGAACCGCAAAGGGTACGAACTATCGAAAAATGGAACAACTTCTTCGATTTCCACTAAAGACTCTTTTATGCTTTTTATATCCTTCATTTTTAGAGTTCTTGCTTCGCTGAACTGGGCAGATGTCCTCCCAGCCACATGAAAGATGCCCGATCTTAAGATGATGAGATTTTCGCCAAACCTCGAAATTTCCATCTCAAGCTTTGCTTTAAGTCCTTCACTTATGTTTCCAAAAGCTACTAGGCTCATCACAGCAAAAAGGATTCCCAAAAGGGAAAGAACCATTCTCTTTTTATGAATTAGAAGGTTTCTCAGGGCTATCTTTAAGTGAAAAATTAAAAGATCCACCATCTAAGATTACGATCTTATCGCCTCTATGGGCTCGATTCTACTTGCTTTCATAGCAGGTCTAATCCCTGAGATAAGGCCGGTCAAAAAACTGAATAAGACCGCGAAAAGGATCACTTTATGGGTAAAGACCATAGGAATATTGAAAAACCTTTCGAACGTGCCACCTAAAAGAAAGCTTAAACTGACCCCTACAATTCCTCCGATAAGTGTTATAGTTATGGACTCGAAGAGAAAAGAAATGAGTATACCTCTTCTTGAGGCACCATAAGTTCTCCGTATGCCTATGTCCTTTCTCCTCTCGTCAATAGTAAGATAAAAGAGGTTTGCCAAAACAAATCCGCTCACAATCAATGCTATGCATGAGGCAGTGCCTAAAAAAAGAAAGAGTGACCCAGATATGACACTTACAAAATCATAGATGTCCTTAGCGCTCCTTATTGTGAAATCGTCTTCCTGTCCCTCAAGAATACCATGGTTTCTCCTCAAAACTTTCTTTATATCTTCCATTGTCTCTTCTGGATCTCTCAAAGTCTTAAGCCTTATGAAGGAGAGATACTTTCTCTCATTGGAAAGTCTCTCCATTACGGTCGATAAGGGGAGTATGATTCTGTCGTCTATGTGGGGACCACCCACCGTACCACCTCTTTCCTCGAGGACGCCAATGACTTTTACAGGTAGCCGTCCAATGATAATCCATTTTCCTACGGGATCTTCCATCTCAAAGAGCTCTCTATACACTTTCCAACCTAGAACACAAACCGCCTCACTTTTTTTCTCGTCCTCGTCGTCAAAGGGACCACCCATACGAAAGTTCCAGGAGAACGAGGAAAAATAGTTTGGTGTGGCTCCAACTACAAGTGTCTGCCATTTTTTGTCCTTATGCTTTACCGTCTGAGCTCTAACACCGAGAACCTTCACAATGTGGTAAATACCAGCTATCCGCCCTATAGCTTCCGCATCATCGTGGGTAAGTGTGTTGACCCGTATCCTTGCCTGCCTCTGTCTTTCGCTTCCGCTAAAAACCATGATCGAATCGGGACCCAGGGACTCAAAGATGTCTTTAGCCTTTTTATTTGCACCCTCTATCGTCGTAACTATTATACTTATTGAGAGTATCCCGAGAGCAACTCCGGAAAATGAAAACAGGACCCTGAGTTTATAGAAATAAAGGATCTTAAATGTCTCCCTTAGATACTCTTTAAGCTTTAACATCCTCGGTTATAACTCCATCCGCTATTTTTAAAACCCTTCTGCCAAAGCTTTTCACATTCGGGTCATGGGTCACACATATGACAGTCTTTCCCTCTTTGTTTAGCATTTTAAACAACTCCATTATCTCCGTTCCAGTTTTAGAATCGAGGGCGCCAGTTGGTTCGTCCGCGAGGATAAGGTCGGGATCATTAATAAGAGCTCTCGCAATTGCCACTCTCTGTTGCTCCCCACCTGACAGTTGGCCAGGCTTACTATTCATCCTGTCTTTGAGGCCAAATTTTTCAAGAAGCTCCCTTGCTTTTTCTCTAGGGTTTTTTATCTTCTTGTCCGAGTATATTATGGGAATGAGTACATTCTCCAGTGCCGTGAGGTATGGTAAAAGGAAGAACTGCTGAAATACGAAACCTATGTGTCTATTTCTAAGTCGAGCCAGTTTTTCGTCAGAGAGTCCATCTATGTTTTCACCCATAAAATAGTATTCACCATCGGTTTTTTTGTCCAAAAGCCCTATAATGTTTAGGAGCGTTGTCTTTCCGGAACCGGAGACACCCATGACGATTGCGAACTCTCCCTTTTCAATCTCAAGATCGATCCCTTTAAGAACGGTTATCTCCCGATCACCTAAAAAGTAGCTCTTTTTGACGTTCCTTAATTTTATCATCGGCCAGGTTTTTTTACGCCTAGCTTAGAATGAGGGGCCTGCTTTTTGGGCGTAAGAAGGACGATCTCGCCTTCTTCGAGACCAGATAAAATTTCTGTATGCCTTTCGTCTCTGATACCCAATACTACCGGTCTTTTTTCAATGCCGCCCATTTTCTTCACATATACCACATACTTTCCGTCCTCAAATCTAATCGCCTCATTTGGGCACAAAACTACGTTCTCTTTTTCTTCTATTATAATCCTTACGTGGGTAGTCATCTCAGGCCTTAAAAATTTTGCATATTCCGGATCAATTTTAACTATTGCCAGATAATAGACTATGTTTTGCATAACCTGAGGTTGGGGGTAAATCGTTGAAATTTTTCCCCTAAACTTCTTGTCTTTATGGGCATCGACCCAATATTCAACCCTCATTCCTGGTTTTGTCCTTCCAATGTCTGTTTCGTCCACGTATATCCACATTTCTAACTTTCTCGTATCTATGATCGTTATCAGATTGACGGCCGAAAGACCAGTCACAACGGTCTCTCCCTTCTGGGTTGTAATCTCGGCCACATAACCGGAGATTGGCGAGTATATGGAGTAGTAACTAAGTCTCACCTCCAAAGCTTTAAGTTTTTCCTCAAGGCCTTTAAGTTTTGCCTTGGAAAGTTCTAGTTGGGCCTTTGCCATATCAAGCTCTTTTTTTGCCCTGTCAACACTGTCCTTGGTTGTTAAATCATGGGAAAGAAGGACAAGCTCCCTCTCGTAGTTCTTTTCGCAGTATAGATAATTAGCAAGTTTTGCCTCTATGTCCTTTTTCTGCTCTTCTATTTGAGCCTCAAGCTCTCTTTTATTTGCCTGGATTTCCCTGTCGTCTATACGGGCAATTAAGGCCCCTTTAGGAACGTAATCTCCAACCTGAAATGGAAGCTCAACTATCTCTCCTGTAGCCCTTGTTCCCACTTTAACTATTGCCCCAACTTGAGCTTTGATGATCCCTGTCTGTTCAGTGAAGTGAATGATCTTTCCTCTCCTGATTTGGGCCTCTTCCTCAAAATTTTTCGATTTTTCAGCCCTCTTCGCTGTGGTATAATAGGCCGTAAGGCCCGCACCCACAAGGACCAAAAGGAGTATGACGACTAGTCTTATTTTCATTGAAGAGCCTCTAATATTCTTTGAGATAAGCGACCTTTTCCAAAAGGGAGAGGGCGATATTTGCCTGGACGAGAGAAATTATATACTTTTCCTTTGCGTGGGTTAAGTCTTTTTCGCTATTAAGAACACTTAGAATATCGCTTTTGCCAACCCTGTATTCTCCTAAGGATTGTTCGAAGCTGGCTGCCGCTTCCTGAACCAGTTTTTCATGGAGTTCCACATTTTTTACCGACATTTCGTAATCGTAGAGGGTCTCGAGCGTTTCAAGTTCTGCCAACCTTCGCTTCTCCAAAAGATTCGCGTAAGCGGAGGCAATCTCCTTTTCCACGCTCTTTAACGTGTAATACCTTCCCACACCATCGAATATGGGCAAATTCAAAGATAAGAAGAATTGATCAGACCGACGCTGGGGAAAAAATGTTGAATCATGCCTTGAATGTTGCACATCCGCATCGATCTTTGGATACCAAACGGCCTTCCTCTCTTTATGGACCATTTCTAACTTTTTTAGCTCTTTTTCCTGTGCCAGTAATTCCGGTCTAGAGGAGAGAGCCCTTTTTAAGAGTTCTTCCTTTTGAAACTTAATCGCAGGCTTCTCCAAAGTCCCTTCAACTTCTAAAATTTCTTCCTCCTTCGCTAGGAGAATCGATTTTAACGCCAAAAGAGCCTTTCTATACTCCATCTGTGCGTTTTCGTACTCTATCGCTAGGGATTCCATTCTAAATTTTGCCTGAAGCACATCACTTTTCCTTGCCACACCTACTTCGTATCTTGCCTTTGTGAGGTCGAATATTCTCTGAGCTATATTCAGTGATTCCTTTTTCAATTGCAAAATTTCTTTCTTTCCAAGAGCTTCGTAAAAATGTTTCTTTATGTTGAAGGCCACATCTTGTCGTACCCTTTTCGATTCCTCGATACTTTTCTCATAAGTAAAATAGGCGCCCCTTCTTCTTGCATACCTTTCCCCGCCATCAAAGATCCGATAAGAAATCACCCCTCCGAATCGATAAGTGTCCCTTTGAAAATCAAAATTAACCGTATCTAGAGATTTTACAGGCGAAAAAACCCTAGAGTATGAACTT
Source organism: Thermodesulfobacteriota bacterium (assembly GCA_025062045.1). Lineage (NCBI taxonomy): Bacteria > Pseudomonadati > Thermodesulfobacteriota > Thermodesulfobacteriota bacterium. Next base: position 143,171 of record JANXAF010000002.1, on the reverse strand, counting down.
TCGAGGTCGAATCGCGGAAGATACGGGTCTATGGTGGAAAGGTAAGTGAATTTCGCCTTCTTTGTAAGCTCTTCCTGCTCTTTTACTGAATAAGAAACGGAAAGACCCCTTTTTATGCTCTCCTCAAGAGTTATAGCTCGGACATTTGAAGGACAGATCACAAGAAGTAAAAAGACGGCTGACAACTTGATTAACTTCAGACGATCCATGGATCTAAATTTTACTTACTTTGGGTTTTTTCTATCAATACTTCTTATCACTTATAGGCTATTTTGGCCTTTAGTTTTGTCATTTTTTTCCAAAATAAGGTAAAATTAGCCCCATGAGTAAGTCCCAAAAAAAGAAAAAAGTCTGCAATAGGCCCCTTCAAAAGAAAAATTACAGTCGAGCCATAGCCGCCTCTGTTGAAAGGATGCTAAAGAACTACAAAAAGGGGGGGAGGTTTACACACATAGAACCCGAACCGATACCCTCCAGGGTCAAAGTTATTGACATTATATACAGAGCGATAGAGCTCATATATCCAGGATACCACACTCTCGAGAGGCTCGATGAGAACTCCATAAGATACTACTTCGGCCAAAAATTTACAGAGCTCTTCAATATACTCTCCGAACAGATAACCTTTGCCTATAGGCACGAATGTATAAGGTACGGTAAACCCTGCATTCCATGCGACGAGTTCGGGTACGAGGTGGCTTTGAAGTTTTTAGACGAGATACCTCACCTACAGGAGATCCTCGCAAAGGATGTCAAAGCCGCATACGAGGGTGATCCGGCATCCAAACACTATGATGAGGTTATATTTTGCTATCCCGGGCTTTTCGCAATCACCGTATATAGGATCGCCCACTTTCTCCACGTAAACGGTGTGCCTTTGATCCCTCGAATTATGACTGAATACGCCCACAGTAGAACAGGGATCGACATCCATCCTGGAGCAAAGATCGGTGAAAGCTTTTTTATAGATCATGGAACTGGTGTTGTTATCGGGGAGACAACAGAAATAGGCAATAGAGTGAGGATATACCAGGGAGTAACGCTAGGAGCCCTATCTTTGAGTAAAGAGGAATGTGAATCTTTACGGAATAAAAAGAGACATCCAACTATAGAAGATGACGTTATAATCTACGCAAATGCAACTATTTTGGGTGGTAACACAGTAATAGGAAGAGGGTCAATCATAGGCGGAAATGTCTGGCTTACGGAATCTGTCCCGCCTAATACGGAGGTCTACTTAAAAAAGCCTGAACTCATGATGAAAAATAGGTCTTAAGTTACTATCCATCTTCATTTTAGGTCTCCAAGCATGGATAAAATAATCGTAAAAGGTGCAAGGCAGCACAATTTAAAAAATATCGATGTCATAATCCCCAAAAACAAGCTCATTGTTGTAACGGGGCCCAGTGGCTCCGGAAAGTCGAGCCTCGCTTTCGATACTATATACGCTGAAGGCCAGAGAAGATACGTGGAATCCCTCTCCTCGTATGCAAGACAATTTTTAGAACTCATGGATAAACCCGACGTGGACTCCATAGAGGGACTCTCTCCCGCAATAAGCATAGAGCAAAAGAGTTTGAGCAAAAATCCGAGGAGTACGGTTGGGACCGTAACAGAGATTTACGACTACTTAAGGCTTCTCTTTTCAAGGATAGGGCATGTCTTCTGCTACAATTGTGGCAAGGAAATAAAAAGCCAGCACGTACCTCAGATAGTCGATACCATTCTTGATCTAGGTTACGGGACTAAGATCTCCGTATACGCCCCAATCGTGAGAGGGAGGAAGGGAGAATACAGAAAAGAGCTCGAGGAACTACGCAGACAAGGATTCACAAAGGTAAGGATCGACGGTATAATGTATGAACTTTCCGAAGAGATAAATCTGGACAAGAACAAAAAACACGAAATAGACCTCCTTGTTGACAGGGTAGTTCTAAGGGATGGAGCAGAGAGAAGACTTTTCGAATCGATCGAACTCGCTCTTTCTAAAGCGCAGGGCCTCGTAAAGATTGAGACCGATTCTGACACGTATCTTTTTAGCGAAAATTTTGCCTGTCCTGACTGCGGGATAAGTTACCCAGAAATTACTCCCAGGATGTTTTCCTTCAATAACCCCTACGGGGCCTGCCCAGACTGCTACGGGCTTGGAGTTAAAGAATACTTCGATCCCGCCCTCATCGTACCCAACCCAGATCTCTCTTTAAGGGAAGGAGCCATTGCTCCGTGGGCAGACAAAAACCCCGTCCATCTTTTTTCTTTTCTCGAATCAATCGTCGACTATTACAAGATAGACATCAGAAAACCATTTAAGGAACTTCCCGATGAGATAAAGAACGTCCTTCTTTTCGGAACTCGGGGAAAGGAGATACCTTTTTACGTCGATAGGGGTTCGAAAAGGGAGATCGTTAAAAAACCCTACGAGGGGGTTATAGCAGAATTGAAACGGGAATGGGAAAACGCAAGTCCCTGGGAGCGCGAAAGGCTTGAACGATTCATAAATGTCGTTCCGTGCCCTACTTGTGGAGGCGCCCGTTTGAAAAAGGAGATGTTATGGGTGAAGATAGGGGGGCTTAACATACACGAAGTCTCCCGAATGACAGTGGAGCAGGCACTAAGTTTCTTCAAAAACTTGACCCTTACCGAGAAAGAGAGGGAAATTTCAAAAATGATACTTAAAGAGATCACATCCCGGTTGCAGTTTTTACTCGACGTTGGTCTTGACTATATAACGTTAGACAGGACTTCCGCGACTTTATCCTCAGGAGAGGCTCAAAGGATAAGGCTTGCAACACAGATAGGCTCAGGTCTTACCGGCGTCCTTTACGTTTTGGACGAACCTAGTGTAGGGCTCCACCAGAGGGACAACGAAAGACTCATAAAAACTTTAATTCGTCTTAGAAATCTGGGTAATACGGTAATTGTGGTCGAACACGACTACGAAACCATAGTCCAGTCGGATTATGTTATCGACCTTGGGCCCGGAGCAGGAGAACACGGGGGTTATCTTGTCTTTCAGGGAAAACCTCACGACCTTGCCAATCGCGAAGACTCCCTCACTGGAAGGTATCTCTCTGGGAAACTCAGGATAGAGACTCCCAAAGTTAGAAGAAAGCCTAAGGGATTTATCACTATAAAGGGTGCGAGGGCTAATAACTTAAAGAACATAGACGTATCGATACCTCTTGGGGTCTTTAGTTGCGTAACCGGGGTTTCTGGCTCGGGAAAGAGTACCCTTATCGTTGACACACTCTATCCTCTTCTCAAGCAGAAGCTTTATAAATCGAAGGAAAAAGCAGGAGAGGTAACAGGGATTTACGGATACGAAGCAATAGACAACGTCATAGACATAGATCAGTCCCCTATAGGAAGGACTCCCAGATCTAATCCTGCAACTTATACGGGTGTCTTTTCTTACATAAGAGAAATATTTTCCAGGCTACCAGAGTCTAGAATCCGCGGTTACAGAGAGGGTAGGTTCAGTTTCAACGTTAAGGGAGGAAGATGTGAGACTTGCAAAGGGGAAGGTTACGTAAAGATAGAGATGCAATTTCTGCCTGACGTTTACATAGTCTGCGACCAGTGTAAAGGCAAAAGGTATAACAGGGACACCTTAGAGATTCTTTACAAAGGGAAAAGTATAGCCGATGTCCTCGAAATGACGGTTACAGAAGCTATGGATTTCTTCGATGCGTATCCCCAAATAAAGAAAAGGCTAAAGGTGCTCTACGATGTCGGATTAGGATACATAAGGCTTGGGCAGCCTGCTACTACTCTTTCTGGCGGAGAAGCTCAAAGGATAAAGCTTTCCCGTGAACTGTCAAAAAGGGAAACTGGAAGAACCCTTTATATCCTTGATGAGCCAACAACTGGTCTACATTTCTCTGATATAGAAAAGCTCATCAAGGTGCTAAACGAACTTGTAGAAAGGGGAAATACGGTCGTAGTTATAGAGCACAACATGGATGTGATAAAATGCGCTGACTACATCATAGACCTCGGTCCTGAAGGAGGCATAAGGGGTGGGGAGGTTGTTGCAGTTGGAACACCGGAAGAGATCATGGAATGTGAAAAAAGCTATACTGGAATCTTTCTAAAAAAATATTTGGCTCAGACAGAACCTCTCAATTTATCTAAAAGTAAGGCTGCCCTATGAGACTCATCGCCATACCCGCAAGGTTCGGATCTAAAAGGTTACCTGGAAAACCTTTAAGACTTTTGGGAGGTAAACCGATCCTTAAGTGGGTCTACGAAAAGGCGCTTATGTCCAAAAAGAAGGATAGGATAATTATAGCCACGGATGATGAGAGGATAAGAGATCTTGCCCAGTCATTCGGCTGTGATGTTGTAATGACAGGAAAAGAAATCTCGAGCGGGACCGAACGTGTATTTGAGGCAACAAAGGATCTTGACGCAAAAATCATAATTAACCTCCAGGGTGACGAGCCCTTCATGGATCCCTCCCTCATCGATAAGCTCTTCGATTACATGGAAGAGACGGAAGAAAGCATGGCCACTTTTGCAACAAAGATATTTGATGATGCCGAATATAAGAATCCCCAATGTGTGAAGGTGGTTCTAGATAAGTACGCTTATGCCCTCTATTTTTCTAGGTCACCAATCCCTTATTTCGTCCGAAAAGAAAGAGCCGATATTTACAAGCACATTGGTATCTATGCCTATAGGAAGGAATTTTTGGAAAAATTTGTAAAAATGGAAAGGGGTATACTTGAAGAGGCAGAATCTCTTGAACAGTTAAGAGTTTTAGAGAACGGCTTTAAAATAAAAGTCTTACTGGTAGAATATTCTGGTTTTGGAATCGACACACAAGAAGACTTGGAGAGAGCAGAGCGAATGCTTTTAGGCTTACAGTCATCCCCTTGCCAGGTTTAACTTTTCCAAAGTTTCGAAGTACGCCTCAATCCTTGTTCTTATTTGGGTTTCCGAGTAAAACCTTTGGTCCCCCATATCGCTTTCAAAGACAAGTGCAGGTATACCCGTTCTTTTTGTGAGGATCTCTTTTAAGGTTGGTACAGCGAAGGAGACGGCCTTACAGCTCCTATTCATGAACATGAGCATCCCGTTCAAAGAATACCTTTCAAAAAGCTCTAAAGCCATATCGACCCTCTCTTCGAGTGTCACGTTTGAAAACCTTGAAACGTAATTCTCAGAGAGAGTGTAAAGTGGGTCCTTGTCGAGGTCAAATTCAAAGCTCCAGGCATGAACGTAAAGGGAGGTTAGAATCACAGCTCCATAAGAGCTCAAAAGTTTCGCATGATCACTGAACTTATACCATATAGGAAGATTCTCCCAGTAAAGCCTGAACCTTTCCTTTTCTTTTGGAAGGACACCTATACCCTTTTCCACTTTTTCCTGGATCTCGTCGCAAAGTGTTCTATAGTATTCCACGCACTGCGGTGTACCCCTTCTGTACACGGTTATTGCCATTCCTATGAGAGCATCGAAGATGCTAATAGGCGAAGGTTTGTATTGGGCCATATCCAGGAATCTTCTGTAAAGTAGACTTGCCTCCCTCGAATACTTAAGAACCTCCCTAAGTCTGTCGTAGTCGAACTTTCTCTTAGTTAGATCCTCAATCAAAGCTATGAGTTCTTTCAGCTGCATCACACAGTACTTAACAATCTCTTCCCTAGCCCTTCTATCCCGTATGTACTGTGGTGTATCAAAAACAAAAAGGGGTAGTCCGCCTCCTTTTCTGGACAATACCTCGAACCATTTAGTTAGTGTAAAGCACTGGGCGTTACACGCAAGGAACATGTCCGGTTCAGGAATCCCCCTTGTTACCGTACGGCCCGTTGCCCTGTAGGCAAGGTCACACCTCGCGTATGCGCAAAGGTGACTCGAGTAGCCCAACCCTTCGACAAATGAACACATCTCTGCACCCTTTTTTGCCACTAGATTAGCAACCGAGTGATTTTCAGGGTAGATTGGAATTATGTCATGGGCAACGAGGATCTCAACCGGCGAGATGGCTGTCGTGTAGCAGACGATTCTACCCTCCTTTTTGGCTCGAAATGCCTCTTCAAGGTACTCTTCCGTTATCTCTTTTGATAAGATTTGGGATTTGGTCATTTCTTTTTTTTGCTTTTCGCTCATCTAGATCCCCTTTATTGATTCGATAAACGCTTGAAGTCTCGTCCTTATATGGGACAGAGACGTTGTCTGATATTCAGTCTCTATTACATGCATCGGTATCCCTTCTTGCTTCATCATCCTTTTAAGGTCTGGAAGATCGTACTCCTGGGACTCGCAGAATTCAATGTGTACGTAAATTACAGCCTTTGCGTTCTTCTCTTTGTATAGTTTCTTTATCTGTTCGAATTCTGCAAATACGTTTCCGTGAATAGGTGAGAAGAAGCCCCTTTTGAAGTGCCTTTCAGTTAGCTTATCAATCAGATCTTCCCCGTCTTCCACTTCCCCTTCTAAGTAGCGACTTCCAATAAGCAGATTGTCTGCAATTACGTTCAACTTTAACTCGTCGAATAGTCCGTATATCTCTATGGGCTCACAGGTGATTCCACAAAGGATGACATCAATGTAACCTTCCTTTTTGCCAGGTTTTAGGCTATCCTTGATCTTTTTCAAGGATCTATTAAACTCACCTTTATCCACCTGCTGAGAGATCTTGACCATTGAAAAGAATTCCTTCGAGGAAACAGACGAAGGATTCTCGTTCTTTATCGAGTATATCTCCTTAAGAAGCCTTTTATTCTCGTTATGAATCTCCACGGATCTTTTAAGATCCGTGGGCCCCAGATCTTTTCCGGAAAAGTTTTTTAAAGAGTCGATAAGTCTATCTATTTCCTTTCTCACCCAGTACTTTGCGCTCGGTCTGTCAACCTGGCGGGGGGCAAGAAAGCTTTCAAAGTAATCAGCTTTTACGTTTATCCTCCATATGTCAGACATGTGTTGTGTCGTATCGCAAACTTGGGGCAGTACGAACCCGTCAAAGAGATCGGTCTCGTAGCTTAATACAAGCTCAAGGTTACTTCTTGCAAGGGAGCAGGCGTTATCAGGAAGGAGGGCTTGGGCCCTCTTTAGCGGTTTGGTTGTGCCCATAAGGGTGACAGGCAAGATGTCAAAAGCCTGTATCACCTCTTCGGGCACATCAGCAAAGGTTGTTCCTATGACCTTTTTGCCGGACTTTCTCTTCCATTCCCTGATGGAAGGATAAGGATCACTGGCACACCTGACAACATCTTCAAGGGACATATCTTCCCACATGAATTCCTCTCTTACTTTTTCATCTCTTTGACTTTTTCATTTATCTCATCCATAAGGGCCTTCGCCTTATCTCTAGCATCTTTTAAGTTACCCTTGTCAAAGTTCTCTTTTGCGGACGAAAGCTCACTTTCCCATTTACTTAATAACGTTCTCGCCTCTTCCCTAGATATGATTTTCTTTTTTACGACCTCAGGAATCATCTTTTTCGTTTCCTCTATGGAAGTTCTTATGTCGCTCAGAAGTTTTTCCGTCTCTTCCTTCATCCTTGCTTTTCCGGATTCGATTTCAGTTTCGGCTTGTCTAGCCAGCTTTTCTGCCTCCTGAGCTAACTTCTTTGCCTCCTTGTATTTTTTCTCATTTACGAGAGACTGTGCCTTACTTAGAGCCTCTTCAGCCTTTTTGTAAGTCTCTTCGGCATAGATATGGGCTTCCTTCGCCTTAGCATCGCTTAGAGCCTTTTCCGCAGTCTCTAATTCTTGCTTTGGCGGTTTTGCACAACCAAAGACCAAAAAGGCAAAAATAAAGGAGACAAAGAGTGATAGAATCGTCATCCCGCGCAGCCTTCTCATCTTGCCCTCCTACCCAAGAGATTATAGAGGAACAGTAAAGATTGTTATATAATAAGCACAACCTTGCCCCTTATGCAAGAACAATCAATCCTCTTGAAGCTCCAGACAGTTTACTGTACTATTAGATCTGCATGGAATTTTGGCTAACAATCTTAAGTGTGACTCTTCTTCTTTTGGCGGGTGCCTTGATCTATACCCTTTTTCGTTTAAAAATGATGATTGAGAGAGTGGACTCCATTATAAAAACCCTGGATGAAAATCTGCCAACTATACTAGAAGACTCAAAAACTATCTTGAAAAATCTGAAAACTTTGCTTGAGGATTCCCTTCCCTTAAGGGAAGAGCTTGCGAGCTTATTGAAGGTTTCAAATAGACTCCTTTCTCTTTTCGAGATGGTAAGTCCTGATCCAAAAGGTTTAAGATCAGTAGTAGAGGGGTTAAAGACTCTAATCTCTTCTTTATTTTTAAGATTCTTCTCAAAGTGGGAAGGGAAGAAGGACACGGAAAGGTAGCATGCTAAAGAGGAGCAGATTCTACTATCTTATCCTCTTTTTTTTAATCTTCGCTTTGGGGTACGCAACCTATCTCATAATAAGGCCCTTCATATCACCGATTGCATGGGCAATTGTTTTTTCCATAGTCTTTTACCCTTTTTACGCTTTTTTAAATAAGTACCTTAGATGGAGGTCTTTATCTTCGTTCCTTACCGTCATCATCATTCTTCTCATGATCTTAGGACCCATTGCCTATTTTTCATACTCTGTGGCACGCGAGATTGACGAGATTTTAAAGGCCATAAAAGGGGAGAGGATGGAGTTCGTAGACAAAATAGTCGCTGACCCCAGGTTTCAGAAAGGAATCGAAAAGGCCATGGAAAAACTCTCTATCGATCGGGAGAGGTTCACCGAGATCCTTATCCACACACTTTCCGATGCGGTAAAAAGTCTCCTTAAGAAACTCAGGGTAACAGTTGAGAGTATCCCTTCATTCTTTATGGATTTTTTGTTAATGCTAATCTCTATCTATTTCTTTTTAAAGGATGGCCCCTATTTCATCGAAAGGGTGAGCAACTATTTGCCCTTTGCTCCAGAACAAAAATCGATCCTTTTTCGCCAAATAAGGGACATAATCGTTACTACCATATACGGAGGTGTGGTGGTCGCCCTTTTGCAAAGTCTCGCAGGTGGTTTTATATTTCATCTTCTCGATGTTCCCAGGGCTTCCCTTTTAGGATTCGCCATATTCTTTGCCTCCTTCGTTCCGATCGTTGGCACATTCGGCGTGTGGGGACCAACCGTTTTTTTTCTTCTCTACCAGGGTCTTCTCGCCAAAGCTATAATCCTTTTTGCCTTCGGTTTTGGTGTGATAAGCATGATTGATAACGTTGTGAGGCCCCTTATCGTTAGAGAAAAGGTAAAAATGCCTCTTATACTTGTTTTTTTTAGCATCCTTGGCGGAATAAGTCTTTTTGGACTTCTCGGAATCATAATGGGTCCTCTTATTGTGGCCCTTTTTGTATCGGTCCTTGAAATATTCCGCTTTACAGAGGAAAAGTGAGAAATTTCTGTTGAAAACAAAAAGGAGGTTCGTGTATGATAGAAACTGCCGCAATGGACAAAAAACCAAAAGTTCTTATTCTCGTTGGAAGCAAAAACGATCTTCCAAAACTTGAAGAAGCTTTCAATTTTTTAAGAGAAATGGGTGTGGAATTTGTAGCAGAGGTCTCTTCAGCTCACAGGAATCCGGAAAAAACAGTGGAATATGCGAAGACTGCAAGGGATAAAGGTATTGAAGTTATAATAGCAGCTGCGGGACTCGCTGCCCACCTTCCCGGAGTTCTTGCAGCCCATACGACATTACCGGTTATAGGTGTTCCTCTGAGCGCCGGTGCTATAAAGGGTTTAGACTCTCTTCTCTCAATAGTTCAGATGCCAAGCGGCGTTCCTGTTGCAACTGTCGGTATAGATGCGACAAAAAATGCGGCTATCCTTGCCTGCCAAATACTTTCAATAAAGTACGAAGAGATAGCTGAGAGACTCAAAAAGTTTAAAGAAGAATTAAAAAGTAATTGAGAAAAACATGAGGAACGCCATCACAGATGTACCCGGCATAAAAGTCGGACACTCTTCGGACTTTAAAGGTTATACAGGCTGCACAGTCATACTTTGTGAAAACGGTGCTACTTGCGGTATCGACATAAGGGGAAGTGCCTCAGGTACGAGACAGATCGATGCTTTAAGTGTAAGCCATGTAGTAGAGCATATCCATGCGATTCTACTTTGCGGTGGTAGTTCTTTTGGACTTGAGGCAGCTCAGGGCGTTATGGCATACCTGGAGGAAAGAGGAATCGGTTTTGACGTAGGTGTAAGAAAGATCCCAATAGTTCCTACGGCTGTCATATTCGATCTCGCATTCGGTGACGCTTATGCAAAACCGACCCCCGAGATGGGTTATGAGGCATGCAAGTCTTCCTCGTATGAGGTTTCCGAAGGAAGTGTAGGTGTTGGTGTTGGTGCTACGGTCGGCAAAATTTTCGAGATGGAAAGGGCTATGAAGGGCGGGGTTGGGACGAGTAGTATTGTGATGCCCAACGGTCTTATCCTCGGTGCACTTTGCGTCGTTAACGCTTTTGGCGATGTTTTAGACAACGTTACCGGAAAGATAATAGCCGGTGCTCGAAAAGACTCTAAGAGTTATGAATTCGCCGATACGATGAAATGTATGCGGGAAGGTTACGTAAAAAGACAGTTTGCAATGGTCAATACAACTTTGGGAGTAGTTGCGACGAATGCCAAGTTCGATAAAAAGGATATAACGAAGGTAGCCCAGATGGCCCACGGCGGCATAATGAAGACGATAAGCCCGGCTCATACAACATTTGATGGGGATTTGATATTCGCATTGTCTACAGGAGAAATTGAAGCAGACATAAACTTAGTCGGTGTCCTTGCCGCATTTGTTGTAGCTGAAGCAATAAAAAGGGCAGTGAAGAAGGCTGATGGGTTCGGCATAATTCCAGCATTCAAAGATATTTTTAAGGGTTCAAAGGTCCCATAAGAATCGGTTGGAGGAGAGATGGAGGACCTAAGGAGGGTAGCTGAGATTATAAAAGAGAGGGCAAATGTTGTCGCTTTCACGGGTGCCGGTATTTCTGTGGAAAGTGGTATTCCTACTTTTAGAGGAGCCCAAGGACTATGGGAAAGGTATGACCCGGATGAGTACGCACATATAAGTTCCTTTATGCGCCATCCTGAAAAGGTCTGGATGATGCTTAGGGAAATGGCGCAGGTTATATTCGATGCCAAACCTTCTCCAGCCCATGAGGCACTAAGTGAATTAGAAAGGATGGGTTACCTTCGGGCTATCATAACCCAGAATGTGGATGGTCTCCATCACCTTGCAGGAAACAAAAATGTGATCGAGTATCACGGCAATCACAGATGGCTTGTCTGTCCTTCATGCAAGTATAAAACTGAATTTACAAGGGACGTTTTGAGCATCTTTCCTTATCCAAGATGTGCAAGGTGCGAGAGAGCATTAAAACCGGATGTCGTTTTTTTTGGTGAAAGTATACCTTTCGATGCCATGATCAGGGCAAACGAAGAAGCCAGATCGTGCAGGGTTATGTTCGTTATCGGAACTTCCGGTGTTGTTTACCCTGCTGCTGAGATACCCTTCATTTCAAAATCTCATGGAGCTGTGATCGTAGAAATAAACATAGAAAGGACACCCTTTACAAGGTCAATCACTGATTTCTTTTTTGCCGGAAGTGCATCCTACTACCTTCCCGAGCTTATTAAATTTCTGAAATGACCGATACTGTCTGTGCCGTTATAATGGCTGGCGGTAAAGGCGAAAGGTTCTGGCCGCTTAGTACCCCAAGATCGCCAAAGCCATTCCTAAAGCTCATAGATGGAAATTCTCTGATAGAACTTACATACGAGAGGTTAAAAAAGGTCTTTCCTGAAGATAGGATATTCTTCGTCTTGGCTCAAGAACATCTTTCCACGCTTAAAGAATTATATCCGAATTTGAAATCAGATTTTATCATCGTGGAACCTGAGGGAAGAGACACAGCCGCATGTATCGCTTATTCGGTTTTCTTTCTAAATAAACTTTTCGGTGATCCCGTAGTAGCCTTCTTTCCAGCCGATCATTACATAGGGACTGAAGACCTTTTCAAAATAGCTCTTTTGCGGGCAGTAGAGATTGCAAAAGAGACCGATTTTCTTTTAACTTTCGGTATCCGTCCAACAAGACCAGAGATCGGCTACGGCTATATAAGGGTAGGAGAGGTTTTTTCACTCTCTGAGCCACCTGTTTACAGGGTACAAAGGTTTGTGGAAAAACCTTCCCTGGAAAAGGCCAAGGAGTATCTTGAGGCTGGTGACTTTTATTGGAATTCTGGAATCTTTGTTTGGAGAACATCAGCTATCCTTCGTGAGATTGAAAGGTGTCTCCCTCAATTATTTGAAGGTTTAAAAGAGGCTCTTTCTTACCAGGAGAATGGCGATTTTGCGAGGTTTTCGGCCTGTTATAAAAGATTACCTCGGATTTCCATAGATTACGGCGTTATGGAAAAGTCGACAGAAGTGCTCATGGTAAAGGGAGATTTTGTCTGGGACGACGTGGGGACCTGGGCTTCCCTTTTTAGGATTTTAAAAAAGGATGAGAACTCTCTCGTAAGGATCGGAAATGCCTTTGTATCGGACGTTAAAAACTCGATCATAATCAGCGATGATTTAAATCTAGGTGTTCTGGGAGTCGATGGTTTGATAGTCGTTGCAGCAAAGAACGGGGTTTTGGTTTGTACCCATGAATACGCTGGTTTTGTGAGGGAACTTGCTCGGTACTTTCTTTCCGATGATCTCTAAGGTTATAACTTCGGCTATACTCGGTATAGACGCCATAAGGGTCGAAGTTGAAACCGACATAAGCTATGGGCTTCCGTCTTTCAACATCGTCGGCTTACCTGAGGCATCCGTAAAGGAAAGCAAAGAGAGGGTGAGAGCGGCAATAAAAAATAGCGGGTTTGAGTTTCCCAACGACAGAATCACCGTAAATCTTGCTCCAGCGGACCTAAAGAAGGAAGGAGCCTCTTTCGATTTGCCCATAGCAATTGGAATTCTTTCGGCAGTAGGTGTAGTACCAAAGGAACGACCTCTTGAAGTCCTTATAGCTGGTGAACTATCTCTCGATGGCCGGATCAAGAGCGTAAGAGGGGTCCTTTCTATGGCCCTTCTTGCAAAGAATGATGGCATAAAGACTATAATCTGCCCTTCCGAAAATGCAAAGGAGGCAGCAATAGTTAAGGGGCTTAATGTTCTTTCAGGAGAAAATCTCTTGGACATAGTTCATTTTTTCAGGGGAGATAAAACTCTAAAGGAGCACAAAAGCGAGGATCCTTTTTCCGAAGCCAAATTAACAAATAATCTTGTCAACTTCTCGGACATAAAAGGCCATTCACAGGCAAAGAGGGCTTTGCAAATAGTAGCCGCTGGGGCCCATAACATTCTTATGATCGGTCCCCCTGGATCCGGAAAGACGATGCTTGCAAGAAGGATTCCCACAATATTGCCTCCGCTTACGTACGAAGAGGCTATCGAGACAACGAGAATCCACAGCGTTGCTGGAATCCTTCCCAGTGAAAAAGGTCTTGTCACGGAAAGACCCTTTAGGGCCCCCCACCACACCATATCGGACGCCGGGCTTATCGGTGGAGGCCACATACCTAAGCCTGGTGAGGTTTCGCTAGCCCATAATGGTGTTTTGTTTCTCGATGAACTTCCCGAATTCAAAAGAAACGTCCTTGAGGCTTTAAGACAACCAATCGAGGATGGCTTCGTTACAGTTTCCAGAGTGACCCACTCTGTGACCTACCCTGCAAGCTTTATTCTGGTTTGCGCAATGAATCCCTGTCCTTGCGGATACTTTGGTGATAGAAGGCATGTCTGTACCTGCACTCCTCGGATGATAATGAAATACCGATCAAGGATTTCTGGACCGCTTCTGGAAAGGATTGATATCCACATTGAGGTTCCTCCTGTGAGCGTCTCTGAGCTTTCCTCTTCCAAAGATGAGGAATCATCAGAGCTGATGAGGGAGAAGGTGATGGTAGCACGTAAAATTCAGGAGGAAAGGTACAAAGGGAAAAAATTTCTCTTCAATTCTAGGATTCCTGCAAGATACATCAAGAAATACTGTATACTTACTCAGAAGGCTCAAAACTTACTGGAAAATGCTTGCGAAAGGTTTGGGTTATCGCCCCGGGCTTACCACAGGATTCTTAAGGTCTCAAGAACGATCGCTGATATGGAAGAAAACGAAGTGATCGATGAGCACCACATACTGGAGGCCCTCCAGTATCGGGTGCTCGACAAACGTTTCTTACTATAGGTCTCATGATTACGATACTTGATTACGGAGCTGGTAATGTAAGAAGTGTAACTAACGCCATCCTAAAGCTTGGATTCCAGGTAAAGTTCGTTAAAACTCCCAAAGATATCCTCTCTGCAGAGACAATCGTTTTTCCAGGGGTTGGAGCCTTTGGTGAAATACTAGAAAGCCTAAGGAAGAAAGACTTGATAGAACCCCTTATCGAGTATCTCAAATCTGGAAGGCCGTATTTAGGAATATGTCTTGGTATGCAGCTTTTATTCGAAGAGAGCGAAGAAGCACCGGGAAAAAGGGGCATAGGTTTCTTCAAGGGGAAAGTAAGAAGGCTTAGAACTCATTTAAGTGTGCCCCATATTGGCTGGAACGGGATTAAGGCCCAGAAGCCATCTTTTATCTTTGATGGATTAAAAGGTGAGGAGAAGTTTTACTTTGTGCACTCATACGTTGTCGAACCGTTGGATGAAGAAATCGTGCTCACAAGGACAGATTACGGAGAGGAATTTGTAAGTTCTGTCCAGAAAGGTTTAATAGTGGGTACACAGTTCCATCCCGAAAAGAGCGGAAAGGCCGGACTGCGTATGTTATCTAACTTTCTTAACCGTAAAAGTCCCTTTATGCCATCTCTTTGTCCAGAAAAAACAACCCTTTCAAAAAGGATCGTTGTTTGCCTTGATGTGAGAAGTGACGATGACGGAAGGCTTGTTGTGACAAAGGGTGACAGGTACGACGTAAGGGACAAAGAGACAAAGAAGGTTAGAAATCTCGGAAATCCTGTGAAAATGGCACAAGAATATTTTGATGAGGGTGCCGACGAGATCGTCTTTCTAAATATAACTGGTTTTAGGAACTACCCTTTATTTGACCAGCCAATGTTGGATCTCCTTAAGGAGACCTCAAAAAACGTTTTTATACCACTAACCATAGGTGGCGGAATAAAGGGATATAAAGACGATCACGGAAATTATTACTCCGCCCTTGATGTGGCATCTGCCTATTTTAGGTCAGGGGCGGATAAAGTCTCTATAGGATCCGATGCTGTTGTTATCGCCCAGGATTTCCTTAAAAATGGTCCTTCCGGCAAAAGCTCTATTGAAGAAATATCTAAGGTCTATGGAAGCCAAGCTGTCGTTGTTTCAATAGATCCGAAAAGGGTTTACGTCACATCACCTAACGTCACGAAAAACGTGACTATAGAAACCGAGATTCCAGGACCTAACGGTGAAAGGTACTGTTATTTTATGTGCACCACAAAGGGAGGAAGAGAAGGCTCCAACATAGATGCAATAACCCTTGCAAAGATAGTTGAGCAGTTAGGATGCGGAGAGATTCTCCTAAATTCTATAGATAGAGACGGAACAAAAATGGGTTTTGACATCGAACTCATACAGGCAGTTTCGCAGTCAGTTTCAATTCCTGTGATTGCGTCAAGTGGTGCAGGCAAAAGCGAACATTTCCTTGAGGTCTTTTTGAAGACCAACTGTCAGGCCGCACTAGCAGCAGGGATCTTTCATAGGAGGGAGATCTCGATTAGAGCTCTAAAGGAGTTTCTAAATCAGTATCTTCCTATCCGAGTCGATTAGCCCTTTTCCCTCCACAAGCCTCAACGCATATTCCGCATATGTGCTGGCCTATGTTACGTTGGTTTTTAAGTTCTGTTATCTTTCTGTAACATCCCAAATGGTCAAAGTCCTTTGGGTCCTCCTTTATCGCTCCTGCCGGACAAACTTCCACACACGCTCTGCAATCTCCGCATGAGAATCCCATCCTTTGCCCAGAAGACAAAGGCATGTTTGTAAGAATTGTCGTGTATCTCACCTTTGAGCCGTATTTTTCGTTAACGAGTAAGTTATTCCTTCCTATCCATCCGAGACCTGCAAGGTCTCCAACTCGTTTATGGGATATATGCCCCAATTGCCTTTTCCAATCGACAATTTGAGATGCGGGAAAGGGTAAAGCTAAATAACCTTCTTTTTCTAATTTTCTCGCGATGGATGTGGCAAACCTATCGAGTCTAGCATTTATCTGTCTATAATGGTGGTAGTATAGAAGGTTAGGACCATCTTTTACTGTAGCCAAGACGGCATCTGAAAGTTTCAATCCTATAGATATGGCGTATGGTAGCTTTTTTTTAAGATCGGTTTCAATGCTTACTAGCTCCCCTTCGTAATTGGACATATCAGCAAATCCGTAAAGATCCAAATCGAGTTTGCTTAACCACTCCTTAAATCTTTTCTCGTCGAAAGGCACAGTTCTATCTTTTGCTCCTTAAATACTTCATTATGTCGTCGTAAGATGGAGGAACGACAAGGAAGATTTCGATCTCCTCTGGAAAGTCTATAACGGATCGTACATGCTCATCCATTATAAGGAGGGCCGATTCTTTCTCTTCAAGCGCGTCCATTATGGCCTTCTTTATCGAAGCAAACCTCTTTTCCGCAACCTCTTTGAAGAATCGGTAGAGCTTTTCATACACCTCCTTGTTTTTGACTATAAAGAGGCAGTTTCTCAGATCCACAAAGGCAGAAAACGTATCCCGATCTTCAATTGGTACTATCTTACCACCCTCGTCTATCCTTTTCTTCAAAAGATTGTAAAGGTTCTCATTTATCTCCTTTATCTCAGAGACGCTTTCGTCACTTTCATAGATGAGCCCCTCTATAAAGATCTTGTTTATCCTGCCAGCCACCTCCAACTTTCGTAAATGTTCGTCGATCTCAGTCCAGTACCTATCGAGCATGGTTTTGAATTCTTCATCTTTCCGGCTGATGAATATGTGATTTACACAGTAGAGCTTCTTCTTTTCCGTAAACTTATCTAAAGAGGGTCTTTCAAGCTTTGTAAGTTCCATGCTTTTTACCTCCGGAAAGGTAAACTATTATATAATAACCGAATGAAGATTTTCTCGGGAAAGTTTGAAAAGCTAAGAAAGATACAACTTTTTTTCGGGAAAAAAGCGAACCCCTCTTTCAATCTCATGTCAATAAATTTCGTCTGCGGGCTCGATGCTTCCTATTCGGACAAGTATATTTACGCTGTCGCTTCCGTATTTCGGTTCAAAGATCTAGTGCCCGTTGAGAGCAGTCTTTATAAAACTTCGATAGACTTTCCATACATTCCCGGTTTTTTAAGTTTCCGGGAGGGGAAGGCCCTCCTAAAAGCAATATCGAAGCTCAAGCTAAAACCAGATGTTTTAATTGTTGATGGTCATGGACTCGCCCATCCCAGATCCGCGGGTATAGCGACCTACGTTGGGGTTATTACAGGGATTCCATCTTTAGGTTGCGCAAAGTCTATCCTCATAGGCGAATTTAGACCTCCCGAGAAAGTCCGTGGCTTTTTTACTCCCATTTACTTTAAGGAGAGAATAATCGGTCTTGCACTCGTTACAAAAAACGATACGAAGCCTCTTTTTGTCTCACCGGGTTATAAGATCGACATCCATTCGTCTATGGATATTGTTCTTAAGTGTTCAAGGGGGTATAGGACGCCGGAACCTTTGAGGCTAGCCCATATGCTTTCTAAAAAGTTCAGGGACCTTGATAAGAATTTGGATTCGGGTTCTCGGCTCCCATCTCTTCTACAATCGTCTCCATCTTTTTGAGTTTCTTTTCTTTTGCCCTTTTTGCTCTTTTTCTCTTGTTTTTCCTTATCCTTTCAATCTTCCTCCACTTTTCAGAATCCTTTCCTCTGAGGAGTTCTTCTATCTTCTCGACGAGAATCTTTCGTGCCAGATACCTGTTTAAAGCCTGAGATCTCTCCTTCTGACACTTCACTTCAATACCAGTCGGAATATGTTTAAGATAGACGCATGTCGAAACCTTATTTACATTTTGTCCCCCGGGCTTTCCAGATTTGATGAACCTCTCTTCCAGGTCCGATTCAAAAATACCCAATTTTTCCATCCTTTCTTTAAGCGCTTTCTTTTTTCTCGAGCCTACGAAAGACACCCTTGCAAACTCCCCTGGAGTCATTATACCATTTTTCCGGATGCGTAAAAGGGTCGGTTTTTTTGTAGTCTTTTTGATTGCTTTACTTATCTTTTTTGGTTGTGAGAGGGCAAAAGATTTAGTAAACCGTCAGAAACCAGAAGAAAAAATAACTCAAACGAGTTACGAGAAACAGATTGAGGAGTTAAAAAAGAGTTTGAAGGCCGACATAAAGATAAAAGTAAAAAGGGACGGAAAGGGAAACTACAGCTGGGAGATCCAGGGAAGGGATGTAAACGAAGTCCTAAAAGTCAACGAGATCTTAAAAAGGAGACTCAGTGATTAGAAGCCCTTTTTAGTCCTATGGACCGTGCGTACTCCAACGCAAAATAGTACTCCTTTGCAGTTATTCTCCTTGCGATTTCAGGAAAGTTTTCTGCCTTGTGGCAAGGTCTATATTGGGCCATTATGTTGACAAACGCGTTCTCAGAGATTTCCTCCTTTATAAAATCGAGGACCTTCTTTGTGTCATCCCCACAGGATGGCATAACGAGATGTCTTATTATGAGGCCCCTTTTTGCGATTCCACTCTCATCTAGTTCAAGATCGCCCACCTGGCGTTGCATCTCCTTTAGCACCCGCATCACAATTTCGGGATAGTCCTTAGCGTTAAGGTACTTTTCCGCCAAAGCGGGTGTTAAAAATTTGATGTCAGGCATGTAGATGTCAAATATGCCATCAAGAAGCTTTATAACCTTTTCTGACTCGTATCCCCCGCAGTTATACACGAGCGGAAGTGAAAGCCCCTCTTCGATAGCCATCGATAAAGCATTTACTATGTGGGGTATATAATGGGTCGGGGTTACGAAATTTATGTTATGGCACCCACTTAACTGTAATCTTAGCATCATCTTTGCCATGTCTGTCACGCTGACCTTCTCACCGTATCCGTAAATGCTTATATCGTAGTTTTGGCAAAATACGCATTTGAGGTTGCAAAAAGTGAGAAATATAGTACCGGATCCGTATCTTCCAACAAGCGGCCTTTCCTCACCAAAATGGGCGAAGTACGAAGAGATATAGAGATCGAAAGGTGCTTTACAGTAACCGAGCTCACCGCTTTTTCTTTTTGCACCGCATTCTCTGGCACAGAGTCTACAAGGATTCATAAGCCCATAGAGACTCTTTATTCTTTCGTCAAGTTCTCCGCTCTTTTTCAGTTCAATGTAAGACGGATAGCCCATAACAACTTGAAAAAAAATAGCGATCCATTAAAATTATAAGAAACATCTCGAAAAAGCAAATAAAAAGGAGGAAGGAATAAATGCCCCTTACACCTTGGAGATCGATTTGGGAGTCGGATCTCCTCTCTATAAAGGAAGAGATGGATCGGATCTTCGATGAGTTTTTCGGAAGACCTATCTTTCCAGTTATAGAGGAAACTCCCTGGGTCTTTCCAATAGACGTGTTTGAAACGCCAAGCGATATAGTTGTATACGCGGATCTTCCCGCGGTAGATCCAAGGGACGTTTCTATCACAGTCTCTGAGGATAAACTCACAATAAGAGGTGAAAGGAAAAAGGTGGAAGATGTAGACATCGAAAGCTTTTTCCGAAAGGAGAGATTCTACGGGTTTTTTCAAAGGATAATACCTTTGCCCACGGAAGTTGAGGCAAAAAGAGCAAAGGCTTCTTACAAGGACGGAGTACTAAAGATAGTGATACCTAAGCTCCAGAAAGATCTACCAAAAGAGATCAAGATAGAAATAGAGTAAAACGTGGAAGATCTTAATGAGAGTCAAAGGAAGGTTTGTGAAGACTCTTCAAACAACCTTCTTGTCTGTGCTGGTCCCGGTACGGGAAAAACATACGCGTTAACAAAAAGGATCGAGTATCTTCTAAATTCCAAGGTGGAACCTTCCTCCATAGTTGCCATCACCTTTACCAACAAAGCTGCAACCGAAATCTATAAAAGGCTTCAAAGGGTCCTTAGAGGTGAAATTTCATCCCTTTTTGTTGGCACTATCCATAGACTGGCTCTTAAGTTTCTTGAGGCCTACACAAAGAAAGAGATAAGAGTAATAGACAGGGAAACGCAGATTCAGATTTTAAAAACGATAGTTGGCGATGAAAAAACTGCAAAATTGGAGGCCAAAAGGATCGAGAAAGCGAAAAATCGCATGGTCTTTAACCCAGAAGATAGCGTATTTGAAATCTATGAAAGGACGCTTAGGGCTCATGACCTTTATGATTTCGAAGATCTCATCCTTAAGGCAGCAGAAATCGTAAAAGACTTGTCTTGGGAACCGAGAATAGAACACGTACTCGTTGATGAGTTTCAGGACCTAAATCGGGCCCAGTATGAGTTCATATCGAACATCGTAAAACTTCACAAAAGCGTTCTGTGCGCGTTCGGCGATGTAGATCAATCCATATATGGATTTAGGGGGTCTGATCCTTCCATACTTTTAGATTTCCAAAAAGACTATCCAGATTGTCAGGTTCTAAAACTGAATGAGAACCATAGATCAACGAAAAACATAATCGAAGCATCTACGGCCTTCATAAGGAACAACAAAATGAGAATGGATAATCCTCTAGTCGCAAAAAGGGAGCAAGGTCCTAAGATAAAGGTCGCATGCGTGCCTAATCCTTATGCGGCAGGTGATTTTATAGTGGGGGAGATACAAAGGAGAATTGGCGGGTTGGATCAGATCGATGCTCAAAATGTAAGACCTTTAAAGGACCGATTGAGTCTTTCCTTTTCCGACTTTGCTGTCCTTTATAGAACCAATGAGGAAGCGTCTTTTTTAAAAAGAGCCTTCGAGAGCTCAAAGATCCCTTACCAAATAATAGGTGGGAGGCTTGAAGGTTCTGAGAACGGTTTGCGCGAGCTCATAAAGCTTATTACTGAGGCTCTAAAAAATGATTCAAGCCTCCAAGATCTTACCGTCCGTGACTTTTTCCAGCTTCTACCAATCCTGCGTCAGAAAAACTGTGGGCTTACTTTTCTCATTGAAGAACTTTTTTCTTCTTTCAGTCTAAAAGAGGTCCCTTCCTTCCTTATGACACTTACTCGCGAGGACGATTATATTCCTCACTTTGACGCTGTAACCCTAACATCGCTTCACAGGGCAAAGGGACTTGAATTTTCCTGCGTATTTATAGTGGGTCTCGACGAAGGTCGTATCCCGCTAAGACAGACCGACGGGTTCGACATTGAGGAGGAAAGGCGTTTGCTCTACGTCGGCATGACAAGGGCAAAGGATGAGCTTTTCTTAATCCACAGCGAAGATAGGTCTCCCTCTCCCTTCCTTTCAGAAATTCCCGATTCTTTCGTTGAGAGGCTTAGGGTTAAAAAGCCAAAAAAGCCGAAGATGGAATGTCTCTTCAGCTTTTAAGGATGAAGGCTCAAAAGGACTCAGAGATTAAATTTCCCCACATTCTCATAGTTAGGGCTTCCGCTGGTTCCGGTAAGACTCATGCCTTAACAGAAAGGTACGTTCAGTTTTTGCTTTCCGATATCGTCCCTAAAAGCGATTTTAAAAACATGCTCGCCATTACTTTTTCCAACAACGCAGCAAACGAGATGCGAAAGAGGGTTCTAGGGACCCTGAAGGCTTTTTATTTTGGCGAGAAAAGTAGAATGGAAAGTTTAAAAAATCTCCTTTCCATAAGCAATGAGGAGTTAAAAAAAAGATCAGGACTTCTCATAGATTACATCCTTGCCAACTATTCCGATTTGCAAATAAGAACAATAGACAGTTTCATGGCTAAGATATTTAAGGCTGAGGCTTTTAACTTCGATTATCCCCCAGAGATTCAGTTCGTTTTTTCCAACTCCGAAGATTTAGCTTACGCTTTGGATGTATATCTGGAAAATCTCATCCTTTCAAAGGAAGGGCAAAACTTCCTAGATAAACTTGTATCGATTATAGAGTCCACGAAAGTATCATATCTTTGGGATCCGCAAAAAGACATAAAGGAGAAAATTGAAACCATCTACAGCTCCTTCTGCACGACTCCGAGTGCACCTCTTATCCTAGAAAAACTCGACCATCTTTTTGAGTGTGAGAAGAGTCTTGCCGATTTAGCATTGAAGATAGTTAGGCTAGCCAAGGAATCGGGTCTTACCTTCAAAAAAAGATCCGCAATCGACACAAAATTTCCAGAGATCGTTTCGTCTTCCGACTTTACATCCTTCTTTTCCTTCGCAAAAAAGGAACTCCCTATCTGCGTACCGAAGGAAACTGATGCAAAACTAAAGAACGCTTACAGAACTTTGCAAAATCTTTGGAATGAATTTCAAAAGCTTCTTTCAGAGTATGCTTATCTTTACTCTATCTCATTTTATCAGCCGTACATGTCCGTTTTCGATGGACTAAGGGACTTTTTGGAGAAAAAGAGGAAAAAAGAGGGTAGGTTATTTATAGGAGACATAGGGAGAAAGATTGCTGAAAATCTTAGCTCTGAGATTGTTCCTGATGTGTATTTTAAGCTTGGCGAAACAATTTACCACTTCTTCATAGACGAGTTTCAGGATACATCGCCCATACAGTGGTTTAACTTAAAACCTCTTATTGAGGAGTCACTCTCTCTGGGAGGAAGTCTTTTTGTCGTTGGCGACACAAAACAGGCAATATACGGGTTTAGGGGAGCGAACCTAAAAATCATGAGGGGCCTTGAGTTGGGCGATGAGTTTCCGTCATGCAAAGATAGTAAAAAGGTTGAGAGATTGGACGTTAACTGGAGATCGAAAAAAGCAATCCTCGATTTTGTCGAGAATTTGTTCCTCCGAAATGGAATTCTTAAATCCCGTTATCAAGGAGCTCTCGCTCTTACTCGACTCGATGAGGTTCAACAAAAGGTTGTGAGAGAGGGAGCTGGGTACGTCGAAATAGAGAAGATTTTAAGCGGGGACGAAAAAGTTTTGGCTCAGTACTTCTCATCCCGAATAAATGACATTTTGGAGCGGGGCTATGCCCTATCCGATGTGGCCATATTGGCCGAGAGAAATAGCTACGTTACACATATTGCATCTATCATTAACGGAATGGGCCTTCCTGTTATCTCTCACAGTAGTATAGACATAAGATTCAGAAAGATAATTCACGAAATCCTTACTCTTTTATCGTTCCTCTTTTCCCCTACGGACGACTTTTCATTCGCGTCCTTTCTTTTGAGTGAGACATATTCAACTTTTTTAGCTAAAAACAACCTTTTTTTTGATCCTTCTGAGATCTTTTTGGAAAAGAAAAAAAGGCTAGACAACGAACCACTGTATAAGATTTTTGAAAGAAAATATCCTGACTTTTGGGCAAACCATTTTCAAGACCTTTTAAGCTCAGCTTCCTATTTGCCCCTTTATGACCTTACTACAAGGATCTACAAGCACTTCGATCTCTTCAATCTGTTCCCCTTTGAAGAGGCCGCTTTTTTAAAGTTCCTCGAGGTAGCTCGCGCCTTCGAAACTGAAAGGTGGGGATGCATAGGCGATTTCGTTGACTTTTTTCTTTTTTCAGAGTCTGAAAAAGGACTTTTTGATATTTCTCTGCCACAAAATGCGGATGCTATAACACTTATGACCATTCATAAGGCGAAAGGACTTGGTTTTCCAGTTGTATTCGTTTACCTCGAAGAGTTTAGCTACCTAGGTCGGATGGACTATGTTATAAGAGACGAAAGAGGGTACTTCGCGCCTCTAAAAATAAAAAAGGATTTGGCCGATTCGAGCGAAAGACTTCAAAATCTAAGAATGGAAAAGGAAGAGTCTGCTTATGCAGAGCTATTAAATCTCCTTTACGTGGCCTTTACAAGGGCTCAAGATGAATTATACGTCGTATGTTGTTCAAAAAAAGACGCAGCGTTTCCTTTTGACTTCTTGACCGAGGAGTTCGGAAAAAGGTACGGAATCAAAGAACGAAACACGGCTGCACTACGTAAAAAACAGAATGAGATCACTTTCACATATGAAGAGTGTTTACCGGTTTACGAAGGGATTAGGTCTTCCTTTTTTGGAATCGGTGAGAAAAAGAGGGGTGAATTGATCCACAAGCTTTTTGCCTCTATAGAGTACGCGGAAGAGATAACTTTGGAGGATCTTAGGTGGAAGGCCTATCTTTTTGCCTATGAACTCGGTTACTCTACTGACATGGAAGAAATTACAAGGCTCGTTACTACATCCATAAAGACTGATCCTATCCGTTCATTTTTTACAAAAAAACTTGGAAGGCTTGTGAAAAATGAGTTTGAGGTGGCGGATCATTTAGGAAATGTCTATAGAATAGACAGGATCGTTATCGATCCTGAAAGCGTTACCATCCTTGAATATAAAACCGGCGAACCTATCCCAGAACACAGAACCCAAGTCGAGAAATATAAAAGACTTATATCCTCGGTCTTCAAAGGAAGATCCGTCCGGGCTTTTATATTCTACGTTGATGAAATGAGGGTCGTTTCGGTGTGATACCCGATGGATTTGAGTTCATAGATAGAGAGAAGATTGTAATCGTCGATAGCTCAGTCAATCTTCAGGAGGTAGTCATAGAATACCTCAAAAGTGACGGGTCTGACTTTTCTACGAACGCCGTCGTCTACCCCGGAAGGAGACCCGCAAGCTATCTTCGTCAGAAAATAGCGAAAAAGACCAAGAAGGTTTTTATACCCCCTGTTATTTATTCTATGGACGATTTTGTGCTCGACCTCCACCGTCGACTTTTCCGGTCAAAACCGATCGATTCTTTGGATGCGATCTATATAATCTACAAGATATGCCAAGAACGACTTTGGCTTTCGGAAACTTTCGCAGATTTTAGCATTTTTTTAAGTTTGGGTCAGAGGATCCTAAGTTTACTCGAAGAGCTTTACATAGAAGGTGTAACTCTGGAAAGATTGCGAGAAATTGAGTACTCCATACATGTGCCTTCTTACTCCTCGAACAATTTCCGCTTTTTATCCACCATTTACTCTGAGTTTTATAAAAGAATTGAGGATTCCGGATTTTGCACAAGATCGAAAAGATATGTGGAACTTTCAGAAAGGGACGATCTACTAACGAAAATAGATTTCGAAAGAATCATATTTGTCGGTTTTTATGCCCTTACAAACTCAGAAAGAAAAATACTCTCAAAGCTTTCTGCCAAGGATGGTTTTTTCTTCATAATTCAAAAGGAAGGTGAGATAACGTCTAGTAACCGGAGGATCTTTCTCTATTCAGCTCCTGATGTTCACGGAGAGGTGAAGATTTTGCAGGAGATATTAAGGAAGACAGAAAAGATCGATGATGTCTTAGTGGTGCTTCCAAGGTCGGAAACGCTAATCCCTCTCATAAGACACGGGATTTCTCACCTCAAGCCCGAAGATTATAACATTTCGCTTGGATATCCACTTTCGCGAACACCGCTTTTTGGTTTTTTTATGAGCCTTTTCGATGTAGTTCGAAACTTAAAAGATTCTAAGGTCCACATTCCCACTTACTTACGGTTTTTACATCACCCATACGCTAAAAATTTACATTCTTTAGGAGGATCAGAAAAGACTGCTACGATTCTTAAACAAATCGAAAACGTACTTGAGAATGTGCTTCCCTACAGCTTTTCCGACTTCGAATACCTTGAAGAAAAACTACCCGGAAGGATAGCTAACTTTTCCTGTCTGTCTACTAAGGATGAGACCATCGTGAGAGATTACATAAAAGGTATACACGCAAATCTTTTCCTTCCGTTTCTTGATATAAAGAGTGTCAAAGACTTTTTTCGCAAGTGTTCCGAGGTAATCTATTACCTTTCAGAGAATAGCACCGCTTCTTATGATCCATTCTTTTACCGTTACGCGCAAGGCTTTATGAACGAGTTTGAGAGGGCAAAGAATTCCCTCTTTGGAGAATTGGTGTTCGAAAGTCGGGACTCTTATTTTAATTTTTTCGTTAGGCTCATATCTTCCTCCTTTTTTCCCTTCGAAGGTGACCTGACAAGGGGTCTCCAAATCTTGGGTTTCCTTGAAACGAGGAATTTGAAATTCAAAAGGGTTGTTTTCCTCGATCTTAACGAAGGAGTATTCCCTGATCTTACGGAAGATTACTTCATTCCTTATAAGATTAGGAAGATTCTTGGGCTTCCTACCGAAAAAGACAGGGAGGGGTTGCTCTACTACTATTTTAATACCCTTTTGTGCGGTGCAGAGGAGGTCCATCTCCTATTCGTTGAAAATACTGAGATTATAAGGTCGAGGTTCGCAGAAAGGATAGTGTGGGAGATGGAGAAGAAAATTGGTAAACCTCTGGACGACCACACTTTTATAAGATACGTAAACTACAAGGTCAGCTTATCAAACGTTCTTCCCCGACCAAAAGAAAAAAATCAAAGTGTCTTTAAACTTCTAGAATTGGTCAGGCTTTCCCCAACGGCAATCGATGACTATTTGGAATGTGGGATCAGGTTTTATTACAAGTATGTCCTTGGATTAAAAGCTGAGGAAGAAATTCGTGAAGGAATTGGAAGATCTGACATTGGAACAATAGTGCATCTCGCCCTAAAGACCTTTTTCGAAAGGAAATTGAATGAAAGAATCTTGCCCCATTCTTTCTCTAATGAAGAAATGAGCGAAATTCTCGATGAGATTTTCAAAAGAAGATATGGAAGCTACCTCGATGGTAGGGCCTTCCTCGTAAAAAGGCAAATTGAAAAGAGATTGCACCACGTTTTGGACTATATGAGAAAGCATGCTTCGTCCGATACGATAAGGGTACTTTCGGCCGAGACTTTTATAGAGGAGGAACTTTACGGTGCAAAATTCGCGTTCCGTATAGATCTTGTTCAGGAGAGGAATTCGAAAATTGAAATTATCGATTTTAAAACATCGGGTGAATCGAGCGTGTATCTATTAAAAAGCAACGTGCTAAAGAGCTTATTGGAGCGAAAAGATCCATTAAAGCCTGTAAAGCTTCAGATACCTCTCTATGTACTTCTTTATGCGAAAAAATTTGACCTTGATCCAACAACGATAAGGGGTTTTTACTTCTTTTTGGGTCAAAAATTCTTAAACGATAAGTGTATTCTTGATCCTTTCTCAGAGATGGGTATAAGAGAAGGACTAGAATCTGTAAAAGAATTAACAAAATCCGCGATTAGCGAAATAAAGGATCCGTCCTTCCCGTTCAGCCCTCCTGCTCAAGTCTCAAAAGTCTGTGTGAGTTGTTCTTTTAAACATTTGTGTGGTACCCTTTGGGTCAAATCTTGGGAGAGCCGCTGAATATTTTGTCTTAAGTAAGATTTGAGATATTGAAGGTCATCTTCGGTAAAACCTGACCAGGCAAAGGGCATAAGCGTGTTATTGTGGAATAGCGGTTCTTCGTCGATTGGAAAGCGTGCAATCCTTTTGTTCTTTTCGAACATCTCTGTTTTTGGACACGGTGCGTATTCGGCTATGTGGGGGGTACATCCTAGATCTAAGACAAAATCTATAGATTCTTTTACTTCTTCCCATCTTTGGTTGGGCAACCCTGCCAAAAGATAAATGTGGATATCTTTCCCTTTGAATCCAGCTGCCATAAGATGTGATACGGCTTTCCTCAATCCTTGTGTATCTACTTTTCCGCCTGTATTAATCTGGGTAAAAGGATTCAACGACTCAAGTCCAAGCCTTACTTCCATAAAACCTGCTTCCGAGAGAAGGCTTGCAACCTCATCGTCGATGAAAACCGCATTTAGCGCATTCGGATTGTAAATCTCCACTTTCTCTTTAAAAGTAGCTATTCCGCGAAGGATTGGGACTGCGTGATTGTCCTTGTCGGCAAGGAAACAGTCATCGTACAGAACAAACCTTCTAACCCCAAAAGAAACCCAGTATGAAATCTCCTCTAACACTTTTTTCGGTTTCATCCTTTTCATCTTTGGATATAAATAGTTTGTTGCACAATAGGTACATCTGAATACACATCCGAGCGAAGTTAGAAGGGGAACAAAGTCGACCGATTCGTAGAGATCAAAAGCAGGCAGTGGGAGGGAATTCAAGTCCTCCAAATGGGGTTTAAAAGAGAATTTGATGTTAAGTCTCTCTTCGAGGTAAGTATAGATTGTGTTAATCTTTTCTTTCGAAACTATAAGATCTGCTCCATTTAGCGTTCTTTGGGCGTGTTCCCAACAGAGGCTCGGATAAATTCCTCCGACTACTATTGGTATCGAGGGATAAATCTCTTTTAGGATGTGGACAACTTCTTTTGTCCCTAAATACCAATAAGTCATGCTCGAACTCACGAAAATCATATCTGGATTCGGTATTTCTTTTAGAGCCGCTACGAGTCTCTTCGGAGAAATGCCATATCTTCTAAGCGGCCGTTTTATCTCCTTTAGGGCATCAGGTTTTTTGACCTTCTCTTTCACGTAAGGACTGCGGCCATCTTCTTTCTTTTTTCTTTTGTCTTCCTCCATACAATCTATGAGTAAAACCTCAATTTTATTTTTTCTCAAAATCCCACCGATATAGAGGAGTCCGAGTGGCTTGGACCAATAATTGTACGCTGCAAAATCGTAAATGTAAGGATTAACGAGAAGGACAAAAGGTTGTTTCACGTGAAACAATTTTCCGATCTAGCGCCACAATCTTTTTACGCGTCTTTTGGCAAACAGCCTTCCCATAAAAATCCCAAATATGAATCCACCTATGTGCGCGTACCACGCCACCCCTTCCATCCCAGAATGGAGAAACTGCATTAGAAACCAGAATGTAAGAAAAATAAGGGCTGGAAGTTCCACAATCTTAACAAATATAAATATGAAGACTAGTGTTATAACCCTCGCGTAAGGATAAAGCACAAGATATGCCCCCAAAACACCAGAAACAGCCCCCGAAGCACCAATCATCGGTACATTAGACAAAGGATCGTAAAGGTATTGAACGATCGCCGCAAATACTCCAGAAAGCAGATAAAAGAAAGCAAACCTCCCATGACCAAAGGAATCCTCTATGTTATTCCCAAATATCCACAGATAGAGCATATTGCCGACTACGTGGAAGACCCCGCCGTGCAAAAACATCGACGTAAAAAGCGTAACCAGATTATAAGGCAGAATTTCGATTCTTGAGGAGAGAGCGAGTGTTAGCTCCCTTGGAATGAGACCCAGATAAAGGAATAATTGTTCCTCCTCTCTAGGTGAAAGAAAAGATTGCCAGATAAAGACCGAGATGTTTACAAAGATTATACCAACTGTTATAATGGGGAAGGTCCGGGTAGGTATGTTATCTTTTATAGGGATCATAGATTTCAGTTTAAACTTAACACTCGCACACGCCCCCTGTCAAAATAAAGAAGACGCCAGAGGTTAACACAATGCCAGAATTGCGGAAGGACCCGGTAAGCGACAGATGGGTAATAATCTCTGAGGAAAGAGGTAAAAGGCCAATATTCGTCCTCGATGAGACTCCTTATACGAGGCCCACTGTCTGCCCCCTTTGTCCTGGAAATGAATCGATGACCCCCCCTGAAGTCTTTGCCATAAGGCGAGACGGCTCCCCTAGAGACAGACCCGGCTGGACTTTGAGAGTCGTACCTAATAAATTTCCAGCACTAAGGATCGAAGGAGACCTCCAAAAGGAAGGTGTGGGTATTTACGACAGGATGAACGGGATTGGCGCGCACGAGGTAATAATTGAGACTCCAGATCACGATGAGCATCTTTTCGATATGGAAATTCCAAAATTGGCCGACATCTTCATAGCTTTTAGGGAAAGATGCGAGGATCTAGTAAAAGACATAAGATTCAGATACATCATGGTTTTCAAAAACTACGGTCAGAGGGCTGGGGCATCTATAGACCATTCCCATTCCCAACTCATCGCTTTACCAATTGTTCCCAAAATCGTCTCCGAAGAAATGGCGGGTGCACTGACCCACTTCCGACTGAAGGAAAGGTGCATCTTCTGTGACATAATCGCCCAAGAGAAAGATGAAAAGACAAGGGTCGTTTTTGAGAACGACCGCTTTCTCGCCATTTCACCTTACGCCTCCAGGTTCCCCTTCGAGATCTGGATACTCCCAAAAAACCACGAATCCCATTTTGAAAAGCATGCTCAATCGAATAGTTACCTTTCCCTGGCCGAGATCTTCTCGGTTATTCTAAAAAAATACGATAAGGGATTAAAGAGGCCTCCTTACAACTTTATAATCCATACTTCCCCACTTAACACTTCATACCTTCCCCATTACCATTGGCACATCGAAATAATCCCAAGGCTTACCAGGCTTGCGGGTTTTGAGTGGGGAACCGGATTTTACATAAACCCTACACCCCCGGAGGAAGCCACTTCTTTCCTGAGGGAGGTTTAAAGCATGAAGGTTCTCATAGCCTCCCCCGAAGTCTACCCCTTTGTAAAGACAGGGGGCTTGGCCGATGTAACCGGAAGTCTCCCTAAGGCTTTAAAAAAACTGGGCGTAGATGCGAGGGTTATCCTTCCCAAACATAAGCAAATAGGCGAAAAGTTTCCCTTGCGATACCACAACTGGAAGATATCCTGCCCTATATCGAACAGAATTGTCGAGGCCGAAATAATCGAAAGCCAGTATGACGAAATAATTGCCTATCTCATTGAAAAAGACGAGTACTTTTATCGCGACTACCTCTATAGCACCCCGGACGGCGACTACCTTGACAACGCAGAAAGGTTTGCCTTCTTTTCGAAGGCCATCCTCGAAGCTATAAAGATCACAGGATTCATTCCTGACGTCCTCCACCTCAATGACTGGGAGACAGCCCTCTCCGCAATGTTCCTTAAGGTACACTATAAAGACGACCCTCTCCTTAGGAATGTGGCCACCTTACTTACCATCCATAATTTAGGCTATCAGGGCATCTTTTGGCATTACGATATGCACCTTTTGAACCTCGGCTGGGAGTTCTTCACTTCTGAGTACCTCGAGTTTTACGGAAAGATAAACTTCTTAAAGGGGGGCATAATATTTGCTGACATCATAAATACCGTAAGCAAAAAATATAGCCAAGAAATACAGACTCCTGAGTTCGGATTCGGGCTCGATGGCGTTTTAAAAAAGAGAGCCTCCGACCTCTTCGGCGTCGTAAACGGGATAGATTACGAAGAATGGAATCCCGAAACGGACACAAAAATTCCCTACAACTATGGCCCAGACCGAATAGAAAACAAAAAATTGAATAAAATCGCTCTCCAAAAAACTTTAGGCCTTCCAGTCACCGATAAACCCCTTATTGCAACTATCTCTCGCCTCTCCGAACAGAAAGGCCTAGACTTGATAATCCAGGCCATCCCGGATCTCGTAAATTTCGATGTTCAGTACGTGATACTGGGTACAGGCGAAAGAAAATTCCACGAAGATCTCGAAGAGCTCAAAAGAACGTACCCAGAATCCATCGGTCTTAAAATCGGCTATGATGATGAGCTTGCCCATCTCATAGAGGCCGGTGCTGATATCTTCCTTTTAGCCTCGAGGTACGAACCTTGCGGGCTAAACCAGTTATATAGTCTTAAATATGGAACTGTCCCCGTTGTGAGAGCCGTGGGAGGGCTTGACGACACTATAGTCGACTACAGTGAGAACCCTTCCTTAGGCACCGGCTTTAAATTCTCAGAGTACTCAAAGGAGGCTCTCCTATCTGCGATAAGACGGGCATTATCGCTATATAGTGACAAGACCGCATGGCGGCAGTTAATCAAAAGATGCATGCTACAGGACTTTTCCTGGGAAAGATCCGCAAGGGAGTATATAAAACTTTACAAACTTGCCATCGAGCGACATGGATCTCGTTGATATTGTCCGTCGCCTCGTAGAGATATCCCACTCGAATATCCGCATAGATGCGAGAATAAGTCACATAGTTCGTCTCTTAGAGAGGGCCATTGAATCTTCCGAAATCTTCATCTATGTCCTCGATAAAGACAAACGCTTAACCTTGAAATATTCCACGGAAAAGACTGAAACATCAAGCATCCTCTCTTCCTATAGACCGCAACTGGGAGAAGGCATAATTGGCTCCGTAGCCCAAAAAAGGGAGACTCTTTTTTTTAACATCGAAAACGTTCCCAGAAGGTTAGGGCTACTCCTAAAACCGGATCTGGACAACATAATTCCTTCTTACAGAAGGTTCGCCTTTTACCCCATCTCTGACGAGAGCAACTGCTATGGAGTACTTGCTCTACTTTCTTCCTCCGGCACATTTTTTAACAGCTCTGAGACTATCCTTCTCGAAATTACCGCGAAAGAATTGGTCGGCCTTTTCAAGCTTAACGAACTTTATACCGATTCGAAAAAAAGGATAACAGAGCTTATGACCCTTTCTGAGATTGGAAAAGTCCTCATATCGAACCGGGATATTGACAACGTTCTCAAAAATTTGGCCCTAATCTTAGCTAAAACTTTTGGCGCCGATTTTGTCCGGATAAGGATAAACGAGAAATACACACAGAACCTCCCCAGTTGTGCAACCTTTGGAACTTTATCCCAGAACCTTGAAAGCGATTTACAAAGAATTGAAAGCAGAGTCTTGGGCCTGTCTCAACCCGCCAACACTTCCGTTTTGGATAGGTACATTCTCTACTCAACCGCAATTGTGTCAAAAGGAACGACAATAGGAGTGATAACCATTTTGAGGAATCCAGAAAACCCCCCCCTTGATGAGCTCGATGGAGTGTACCTTCTTCAAACAATTTCTAACTACTTGGCTAGCGGTCTTGAAAGCATCTTCCTTAACATGGAGCTTAAGAACCTTGTTCACGAATTAAGTCTGGCCCAGGAGAGGATAATAGAACAGGAAAAACTAAAAAGTTTGGGAGAGATGACCGCAAACATCGCCCACGAGATAAAAAACCCTTTAGTCGTCATAGGCGGTTTCACAAAAAGGCTCGCAAAAAAGCTGGAGCTTAAGTCGAAAGAGAAACATTATCTCGACATAATTTTAAGTGAGGTCCATAGGCTTGAAGCTATTCTAGAGGAGATATTGAACTACGCAAGGGACGTAAAGCTAGAGATGGTTCCCAAAAATGTAAAGGAGATACTCGATGAACTTATCCAGTTTTTCAGTCACGATCCCCTCTGGCAGAAAATAAGGTTTTTAAAAGATTTTGAACCAGAGATCCCGCCTATTCTTTGCGATCCGCACCAGATAAAACAAGTCTTCATAAACATTCTTGTCAATGCCCATGAGGCAATGGCAGGGGAGGGCAC
The DNA here is from genome assembly GCA_025062045.1 of Thermodesulfobacteriota bacterium. Lineage (NCBI taxonomy): Bacteria > Pseudomonadati > Thermodesulfobacteriota > Thermodesulfobacteriota bacterium. The sequence goes on along the minus strand of JANXAF010000002.1, from coordinate 109,849 downwards.
AATAACGATAAAAACCTTCAAAAAGATTATAAATGAAAAACCATTCGTAGGGATCGCTTTTTCTGACACCGGAGGCGGGATAGACCCCCTCATCGTAGATAACATCTTCAACCCTTTTTTCACAACAAAGGAAAAAGGTTCAGGCCTCGGTCTTTCCATCTCCAACAAGATTATACTTAGCCACAAGGGGAAAATAGAGGTCCAAAACCACCCAGGAGTAGGTGCCACATTTATTGTTTACCTCCCAGCTCCTTACGACTCGACATCCGTAAAGCAAAATGATAAAATCTAAACTTGAGGTTTGAGGGACATTGAAGCCCAAAATACTCGTTGTGGATGACGAGGAGCACATAAGGCTTCTCTACAGAGAGGAACTGGAAGATGAAGGATTTAGTGTAGAACTTGCAGAAGACGGTCTCGAAGCCATCGAAAAAATAAAAAAAGAGCCCTACGATCTAGTCATACTCGATATCAGGATGCCAGGTATGGACGGTATGAAAACCCTAAATGAAATAAAGAGCATCAATAAAGATCTTCCCGTTATACTCTGTTCCGCTTACACTGAGTATAAACAAGACTTCGCAAGCTGGGTATCCGACGACTACGTTGTTAAATCGGCGGATACATCCGAATTGAAAGAGAAGGTAAAAAAAATTCTAAAGTTCGAGGGGGTGTAGCTCAGAGGGAGAGCACCTCGTTCGCAACGAGGGAGTCAGGGGTTCGATCCCCCTCACCTCCAAGTGACGTTCCTTCTTCAAGTAAGAATAACTGTCGAGAGATAACTAGCCAGAACCAAAAACACTGAATACACTTGGGTCTAATCTCAAAAGAAGTATACTTCCGAGGTGCACTAGCTTAAATTGACAGGGAAACTTTAACTTCATAGAATTTTAGCAAACTATGGAACCCGTCCCGCTTTTATCAAAACAAAGGGGTGAAACTTATGGGACAAGAAATCCAGCAATTATTTGCCTTAAGAAAAAAAATGCCCGTTATGATTGTAATCGCAATCCTCTTAACTGGCACGAGCTTTTGGAGTTTCGCTCAAAACATTCCGACTCCCCGAGCCAAGATTCATTGTCCGTTTGATGGCAATTGGTACACACCCGAAGAATTCCGCATCTACTGCAGGCCCCCTCAAGTTAAACCTTCCGTAACTCCCAGATCTCCTCAGCAACAGATGCAGCTCCAAATGATTAAAAGTGTTTTGCAGCCTCTCTTTAGCGCCCTTTTTAATTTCAATTACCTCTTCCTTCCCCAAAAAACGGATGAGCAAATAAAAAAAGGAGAGGAGACCAATCAAACGACGGAGGCCTGGGAGAGGTATCTTCAAGAGGCTAAAAGGAGGGCTGAAAAAGAATTGGAGGAGAGAAAGAAGGCAGGAGAGAGCATTCTCCAAAAGGTCGGAATGGGAACTACACTCAGTCCCGTAAAAACTCAACCATCCTTATCACCCATAGACTGGGATCATCCGAGGGGGAAACTAGAATCTTCGGCCGACAGTGTCAAGGAAGAACTTTTGCGCACGGTTTATTTTTCGAAGATGGCAGAGACCGCCCTATCGAATGGAGACTTAGAGGCGGCCCGTTTTTGGGCAACCTTTGCCTTTGAAGGCCCATCCATTTCTCCAAGAGATATCGATTACAAACCACCTAAAGAACTTATAAATGCTATGGATAGTCGCAAAGCAGTGGAGATGAGTAGGAGGCTTGCCCAAAACTCGAGGCTTTTTAAAGAGGTGTTACCAAAATTCGATGTCCTTCAAGAGACTATCGCAAAGATGGAGGAGATAAAAATTAAAAGAGAAATATCGGAAAAAAGGCTAAAGGAAGTTGAGGAGGAGATAAAAAGGATGGAGCTTCAAAAAAAGACTGCCCAAACGCCCACCGAAAAGAACGAGTTAGACGATCTTCTTCGTAGGACTATCGCGCTAAAGCACGAAATAGACGCCGAGTATCAGAAAGTACTAGACGATGAACAAAAACTCATCCGCCAAAAGGAGGTTATAGAAAAGGAATTAAATGAGTTAAAAATGAGATTCACGGAGGTAATGAGATGACATCACTTAGATGCTTCATCATAAAAATAGCACTCATTGCACTCGTTCTCCTTTCGCTTTCAGGTGCAACCTTGGGCCAGGTACGCCCTTCAGAAAAAATGGTATCAAATGAAGCAGCTATGTGGAAGTTCGATCCAGCCGAAAATATGGCGATCGCCTATTTTCCATGCACCCTTATTTCTTGCGAGGAATATAAGGTGAGGGATGCAATTTACAAAGCCTATTTCCCCGATGGATTCGTCTTAACACTCTCTTCCTCTGGGAATGTCTTACGGCACTACTACCTTCCGTCACGACAGCATGAATCCGCCCTTAAAAGGAATAGAGAGTTATATCTGGGGTCGGAGTTCGAGTCATTCCCTGAAGAGATAAGAAAAAGGCTTAAAATCAGGGTCAGCGAAATGGACAAGTTTTTTATGGCCGAGTATCGGCTAATAGAAATCCTCCACGATTTTAATCTCGGAAAGTTTAATGAGGCGGCCAATCTCTCAACGATAGTCATTGCCCAAAAAACATCCTTGATAGGGATCAACATGAAAGAGGAGGATGGTACATTAGTCATCGCAGAAATTAAGGAATCATCCCCTGCCCAAAAAGCTGGACTTCAAGTTGGCGATCGCATTCTCAAGATCAACGGGCAACCTGTCACCCTGTCCGACTTAAGAGAACTTTTCAGAGCTCTAAGACGCGAAGAACCTACCGTTATTTTCACTGTGCAAAGGAAAAAATGGGATAAGCCAAAAGATATAGTCCTTGAAGTATCCTACTGGACAAGACACTCTTCCGAAAAGGATCCTCCATTGGCAGCCGTTTTTGCCATAAGGGCCCTTGCCGAGAAGGAACTCGGAGCAACTCAGGCTTTTTTTAGGGACGCAGAACGGGCTTTCATCTTAGATCCTAAAAATGAATGGGCAAGGCGGGCTATAGTCTTTACCCATATCGAAAAAGGTCGTTACGATGAGGCATTAAAGGTTCTTTCCCAAAAAAAGGATAGTTTCGATCGACTCCTAGAGGGTATAGTTTACTCTAAAGCAGGGGATATGAATAAGGCAGTAGACGCTTTTTCCCAAGTAGGAGACGACTTGTTTGAAACGAAAAGCGTATTCTACCAAAACTACATAGCGCTCGCTAAAGCTCTATGGAAACCTTACAAGGAGGCAATACTCAAATCGGCAAAAGATAATGAGGCAAAGGGTCAGCTAAGAGAAGCTATAAGGAATTATTCCAGTTACCTTCAACTTGCGGATGAAAAGGAAGCAAAAATGGTAAGGAATCACATAGCAGATCTAATCGCAAAGCACCCTCACATGTTTGCGCTTCCTGAAGAGGCAAGAAGAATGGTCATTAGGGCAGAAACGTACACACAGGATGGTCAGTTTGAGAAGGCGATAGAAGAGTATAAGAGGGCTTTAAAAATTCAACCTTTCTTTCCTTTAATTTACAAGGCTTTGGCGCTAAATTACGCCCAAGTCAAAAATTTTAATCAAGCCATAAAAAACATGTCTATCTACCTTGAACTCTATCCTGACGCACCGGACGCGAGGGCTGCAAAGGATGAAATCTATCGCTGGGAGTTAAGAATGGAAAAGGGCGATTAGTACTAACCTAAAAAAATCGCAGGACTTTTCTTATTTTTCTAAAACTTTGCATAAAAGCTGCCAATCTACTTAAGGTCTCTCAAGGCTCCTTTCCTAGATCAGCGCTAGTCGAACCCTGTCTTTTAAGGTTTACAAATGACCAATATGGTGGTACTATGTTTTTGTGCCTATCTTTGTAGTCCATGAACACCACGCAAGAAAACTCCACTACGATTTAAGGCTAGAAATGGAAGGGGTTTTGAAATCTTGGGCCATTCCAAAAGGGCCCACGCTTTCACCCAAAGACAAAAGACTAGCCGTTCTTGTGGATGATCACCCAATCGAATATGCCGATTTTGAAGGCGTAATTCCAGAAGGATCGTATGGTGCAGGACCTGTGCTCATTTGGGATAAAGGCATATATAAGCTAGTAAAGGGAAGCTTAGATGAGGGGATCCTAGAAGTGTCGATGGAAGGAAGAATTCTGAAAGGTCTCTTCGTCCTGACGAAGCTAAAAAACAAAAAAAACGATTGGCTCTTCATAAAGAAAAAGGACGAATACGCCGATTACTCTTTTGAGCTCAAACCTCTTTTGTCCCCTGAGAAAGCAAAAGAGATTAAATCACGCGATTTATGAGAGGTCTTTTACTCATCTCCCTTTTAATTTTTACTTTCGTCTCTTTCGCTTTCGGTCAGAGTTCAATCGGGGAGACTTTTGTAGGAGAAGAGCTCCACTATGAGATAGACTTATGGTTTATCAAAGGGATTGCAGAAGTCACAATCTTCTTTTCTAGGTCACAGACCAAAGGCAGATACATCATAACTCTAAAAGGCAGGACGAAAAGCCTTGCAGCCTTCGCATCTATTGAAAGATCCGACGAATATATCGCAATCGCGGAGGAAATCGATGGAGGCAGAAGGTTAAAAACGGTCTATTACGAGGAAAATGTCACTTTGGGCAAAAGAAAAAGGCAGCTCATGTGTACATTCGACGAAAATAGGGGAGAGTGGCTTATAAAGAGAATAAAGGATGGCAGTGAAGTTAGGGAATATCACCTCAAAGTACCAAAGAGCTCGGATCATAACGATTTTCTTACGGCAGCCTATAACTTCCGTTACGGTGTCTATGGTCAGATAAAGGAGGGTTCAAATTACTCTATTCCGATCCTTAGACGGAAGGAATTTACAAACTACGAAATTACTGTTCTTCGCCCAAAAAATGGTCGATCGGCTCTAAAAGATTACCACGTTCTCATAAAGGTCGACCCAGACCTTGTCAATTCTTCATCTGGCTACGTGGAGGGGTGGCTTTCTTCTGGCCTTTATCCGGTAGAGGGGCTCATTCGGGACGTATTTCTTTTTGGAGATGTTCGCGGAAGATTAATAAAAAGAGTAAAAGCAAACTGAAGAAACCACTATGACGGCACCAAAATTTTAGGGGGGTAAAAATGGAAATCACGGGTTCAACAGTTATGATTCTCGGAGCGTACGGCGAAGTGGGAATGGCACTCACAAAACAGATCTTGGCAAAAAATCCCAAAAAGGTCTTTGTTTCTTCTTTGCGGAAAGAGGAGGTGGAGGAACTCCTTGAAAAAATCTCCTCTTATAGATCTCTCTGTGAGATCGTTCCTTTCTGGGGAAATCTATTTGTCCGGAAGGATTTAAAGGATATACCTTCAGGAGAACTTGGTAAAAGGGAGCTTTCCATCATTCTAAAAGACAGTTTCGACGATCTTACAGAAGACATTTTAAACTCCTCTTCCCTTTTCAGTTTTATCGTTGAGTATCGTCCCGAGATAGTGATCGACTGTATAAACACTGCAACTGCTCTTGCCTATACTGATATCTATTCATTTTACGAGTCCTTTTTTAAGCCGCCAGAGGCCAGTCTTTCGGAAGAGACCCTCTTTTCAAAGATTCTTCTCGCATCAGGTTTACCTTTTCTTGTAAGGCACATACAGATCCTCCAAGAAGCACTAAAAAGAGCGAACGTAAAAATCTACGTAAAAGTTGGAACAACAGGAACAGGTGGTATGGGGCTAAACATTCCTTTCACCCACGGAGAAGAGATGCCCTCTAAACTTTTGATGATGAAATCGGCATTTGCCGGTGCCCACTCCATGCTCCTCTTTGTAATGAGTAGAACTCCCGGCTTGCCCATAATAAAGGAAGTTAAGCCGGCTACCATGATAGCCTGGAAAGGTATAGCAACCGGAACCATAATAAGGTCGGGAAAACCTATAAAAGCTTACGATTCTCGACTAGATAGGCCTTTTATCCTCGAAGATAACACCACATTCACCCTCGAAGGGTTCGACTTTCGAGATTTTGAAAAAAACGAGTTCATCGAGGGGACTTACATAGACACAGGCGAAAATGGCTATCTTTCTCCTTACGAGTTCAAAGCAATAACAGAGCTAGGACTTATGGAATTTGTGACCCCTGAAGAGGTTGCAAAAGCTGTACTCGATTGTATAGAGGGCGTTCCCTACGCAAAAGACGTAATATCCGGCATCAACTCTTCGGTCATTGGCTCAACATACAGGGCAGGAATCTTAAGAGATGTAGCTTTGGCAGAAATCGAAAGTTACGGAGGCGCCGGTTTCTCTTACGGCCTTTTAGGGCCAAAAGTTTCCAAGCTCATATTTGAGGCTTCCATCCTTAAAATATGCTTTACTTACGAGGAGGATGTGATTCAATTGAGCCCATCTGAACTATCACGCACGGCTGAGTCCTTCATTCTGCAAAAGGATAATCCTTTGAGGAAGGAGGCCCTTTCGATCGGGATACCTATTCTTCTTCCAGACGGCAAAAAATTACTTTTCGCTAAAAGGCAAATACCCGATAAGGCTTGGGAGCAAAAGCCTTGGACGATAAACGAGGAAAACGTAGAGCGGTTCGCGGAAAAAGAGTGGATAGATCTACGGGATAAGAATATGGAAAGGTGGCAGAAAAGAATAGAGACTTTTACAAAGAGCCAAATCCTTTCGTTTCCTAAACCGAAGACTCAAGGAAAAACACCTATAGATCCTGGGAAGCTTACCGCATGGGTACTAAGGCACGAAATGGGTGGCGGAAGGGTCGACTCTTACTGGCTCTGAGTCTTTCTTTGGTAGTTTTTCAAAAGGTTCCACAATAGCGAGAAGCGTTTTTATAAATAGAGCATTCGTTCTCCTTTTCTTTAAAGGAAACCGTATGTACGAAACGTTCTCCTGATCTAGATAGGTGTCCACGAGGATTCCCTTCCTTCTTAAAATCTCATCTATTTTCGCAAAGTGTGGGCTTTTTATGAGCAAAATATGACTTCCAGTATCTTCCACAATGAGCGTCTTTGCCTTCTTTGACTTATCGATTACGTATTTCTTTTCCTCCCTTAATAATGAGAGAGTTCTATCTCTGAACTTTTTGTCCTTAAGCGCAGTTCTTACCGCACAGTAAGCAAGGATGGAAGCGTCCGCAACTTCAAGATGTGGCCTTAGTCTTTCTACGATCTCTTCACCGCCACATACGCAGAAAAGATCGAGACCAGAAAGTCCGTAGAATTCAGAAAAACTCTTTACCAGCGTTACCTCTCCCAGTTTATACTCCCTCCGGATCTCCTGGCTTTCCAAAAATTCCAAAAAGGTTTCATCTATTATGATTTTGACACCTTCTGATAGTGCCCAATCTAAAAGCTTCCGCGACAGCAAAGAAGTCTTTGCTCCAACTACGTCGTGCGGATAAATCAAAAAGAGGAGATCGATCGGCTCTCCCGAAGAAAAGTCATCCAAAGATGAACCTGCTTTTACTAAAATCTCTTTTTTGCTCGAGGCTATAACACGCTCAAGTATATTTTTCAGCCTTTTAGAAACAGGTGCCACAAGACCGACAGATCTAACCGAATATTCTGAAAAAAAAGCCTTAAGAAATAAAGGCAGACTCGAAAAAAAAACGATCCTTTTTACTTCCACCCCGCATTTCATGGCCATGTATTTAATCAGCAGATCTTTCTCCCTGCCCGAATCTTTGTTTATTTTTTTTATCGCCTTCCTCAATGCATTTCTCACCCTCTTTGAAGGACCAAAAGGGTTACTATTGGATGTGAGATCGAGCATTTTCATTTCTTCTTTTTGAATATCTCCTGCCAGATCCTTTCCGCTTCAAGTCTACCAGTTTTTTGCTCCTCTTCCTCTTTCAACTCAAAGTACTCGCAAAAATTCGCTCTGTCCTTGTCTAAAGGAGGATCGGCTCTAACTTCAGCACACAAATACGCTTTCGATTTATCGTAGAATCTGCAGTTTAAACAGACATGAAGCTCTTTTCCGCATTTGGGGCACTCGTCCCTTCTTGAAACCTTTCCATAATTTAACTCCGTCCCGCAATTGTAACATCTTTTCATAGAGCCGAAACTATCTCTTTGACCGTCCTTTCTTCTTCCACAAGATAAGCGTCTATACCAAGACTTTTTGGTATTTCGTAGTCGAAGAGACGATGGTCCCCCACATGCACCATCTCCTCTGGAGATAGAGAAAGAACTTCCAGTACCTTTTTGTAGAACAGAATGCTCTTTTTGGTAAGCTGAAAGTCACTCGTTGCCGAAAAGATTTTTGCAAAGAAATGCTCTATGCCCGAAAACCTAAGTTCCTTTTCGATAAAGAGCCTTGTAGCATTGGAAGAGATAATTAAGGTAAATCTCTCTTTGAGCATCTCTAGCGCCTCTTTGACCCCGTCAAAAAGTCTAATATGCTTCTCATACTTATCTAGAAGCTCCAAAGGTTTAATTTTTAGATCGAACCTCTTAAGCCAGTATTCCAGATCGTACCACTCGATTCTTTCCTCTCCAACTGACTGATATTCAGAGATCACAAGTCTTTTGGCTTCATCGAAAGAGATCCCGTACTTTTTCGAAAACTCAAGGGGGATAGCGTGATTCCAGATTATCTCACCAAATTCTAAGGTCACAAGCGTTCCCTCGAGATCGAATGAGAGAACCTTCTTCATAGATCAAAAAGGGGCCTTTCGGCCCCGAATTAGAATTTCGGCGGAGGAAAAAGCACGCCACCGAATAAGAGATAGGCAAGAAGAAGTGTCCAAAACACGTTAAAAAGCTGAGCCAATAAGAATGCAATCGCCGGCCTTCCCCCACCCATCGCCACTAGTTCTTTGAAATTCGTCTCAAGCCCTATGCATATAAATGCCAGGGTGAACCACCATACCCTAAACCCACTTGTGGATGCGGTTATAGCCTTTGCAAAAGCTTCACTCATAAAAAAAGAGAAGACTATAGATGCTACGAGAAATCCCACTACGAACTTCGGAAACCTATACCATATTTCAATCGCTCTCGGAGCCTCCCCAACCTCTCTCCCCTTAAGCACGAACCAAAGTGCAAGGAGAAAAGCGGCGACCCCTATAAGCACGTTTTGAGCCATTTTTACAACCACGGCTACAGCCATCGCAGCTTCTCCAGCAATTGCTCCCGCCGCAACCACAGCTCCTGTTGTATCTATCGTACCGCCTATCCACGCACCTGCAACTTCAGGCGCCATCCCCACAGCTTTGGCTATCAAAGGTTCAAGTATGAGCATAGGGATTGCGCATAGCAAAACGAGTGATATCGTGTGACTTACCTTTTTAGGATCTCCCTTTATTGCTCCACCTGCAGCAATAGCTGCTGAAACTCCGCATATTGACACCGCAGTTCCGAGGATTGAAGCAAATTCATCATCAAGACCGAGCTTCTTTGCCACCCAGAAGCAGAAGTAGAAAACTACAGCAATGACCAGGACAGATTGCACGATCCCGTATGCCCCAACTTTGGCTATTGTGGGAAAAAGAACCTCGGCGCCCAAAAGTACAAGACCTATCTTAATGAAGTACTCAGTCCTTATTGCAGGTTTAAGCCAATCAGGCACCCTAAGTATATTGCTAACTACAAGCCCTAAAATCAGAGCCCAGAAGACCACCTCCAATCCCCAGTAAGACACTGTATAATTATTTCCGATAATGAAAGCTAAGACCCCAAGGAAGTAGACCACCGGAAATCCTACGATAAATTTAGAAACCGGCTGTCCCATAACGATTATCCCGATTGACCCAAGTATTGCAAGGGCGATAAAAAGGTAAACCATCCTTAGAAGATTTCCACCGGAAAATACCTTTCCTATAAGTTGTCCCGACCAATCTTTTAAATCCTTACCTAACTTCTCCCCCGCCTTTTTCACATCCTTGTCTTTTGCGCCTTTAGCCGCCTCCTCCAACTTCTTTCCTGCCTCCCCCACCGCCTTTCTTTCTTTTGATTTGATCGCACCAACGGCAGCTAAAGCAGATGCTTTCACCGCGTGCTCGCCCTTCGCTTCCGCATCTTTTGCTAATCTTTCAAGTTTTTCGATTGTACCTTCAACCTTCTTTTGAAAAGCTCCATCACTCATCCATTTCCAGCTGGGCATTGAAAACTTGAATCCCGCAAGAAAAACAATGAGTATGAGAAAGCCTATCCAAACGGACACCCAATCATCCTTTTTCCAAAGAGAAGACCAATCGATGCCACGCTTTTCCACCATTTTGACCTCCCAAAGAGGCTTTTGGCTACTGATTTTTATTCTTTTTCAGTTTTTACCGGTTGTCAACCGTTTTTTTCTCGCAAAGAAGACGGAGAGGAGAAGAATTCCGAAACTCACAAGTACTATCGAGGACCCAGAAGGCAAATCGACTACTATCGAAAGCCCTATCCCCACAACAACAGAGATAACCCCAAAGATCATGGAAAGGAAAAGTGTCCTTTTGAAACCTTTCGAAAACTGCAAAGCGGTCACAGCAGGCATTATTAGAAGCGATGTGACAAGAAGAACACCAATTATCTTTATTGCCTGTACAATAGTTAAAGCCGTAAAAATTCCAAGTATCGTATTGATCCTCTCGACGTTTATCCCCTCAGCGTAGGCAAGTTCATCATCAAAAGTGGTCGATATGAGGTCAGTATAAAAAAAAATGAGATACCCCAAGAAAATAATGCTGAAAATAAAAGCAATGAGTAGATCTTCGTCGTGCACGGAAAGGACACTGCCAAATAGGTAGTTTAAAACCTCAAGACTAAATCCCCCTTTCCAGGCTGAAATAGCGATGCCTGACGCGATACCAAAAGAAGATATGATGCCTACTGCAGCATCCGGACTTATCTTTACCGCCTTTCTCACCTTAAGTATACCTATGGAAGCTAACACACAAAAGGGGATTGTGAAATATAGAGGTGACTTCCCTAGAAGTATCCCTAAAGAGACCCCTCCAAAACTCACATGGGCCAGTCCATCTCCGATGAGAGATAACCTTCTCAACACTAAAAATAGACCTAGTCCGGAAAGGGGTACAGAGATTAAAATCCCACAAACTACTGCTTTAAGAATAAATGGTTCTCTAAAGAGTTCAACCATGCCTTTTTTCTGTTATGTCTATGGCATATAAGGTGCTGGGAGTGTTCGCCAAAGTACTTTGTCATCTCCTCCGACTCACAAAATTTTTCAAAGCTCCCAAAAAAGATTACTCTTCTGTCTAAATAGAGCAATTTCGTTGCGTAGTTGCCTATTTCTCCTGCATCGTGTGTAACCATGATTATGGTTGTTTCTCTCTCTTTCCTAAGTCTTTCAAGTAGGACGTAAAATTCGCCTCTACTTTCCGGATCTAGTGCACTTACTGGTTCATCCAAAATCAGAAGCTCAGGTTCATGAACAAGCGCTCTACACAGAAATACTTTCTGTCTTTCGCCTCCGGAAAGTTCGCCTATCAGTCTCTTTTGTAGGTCAAGCACGTTCATCATTTTAAGAACTTCTGTAGCCTTATCCACATCTTTTTTAGTTACTAACTTTGGAAAGCTTTTCTGTGAAACAAGCCCCATGAGAACCACTTCCATAACTGTCAAAGGAAAATGGAATTTTCTGTCTGGGATGATTTGCGGCAAATATCCTATAAGGGATTTCGTTTTTAGATCTTTTGGGCTTTTTCCGAAAACCTCAATCTCTCCCCTCTTTGGCCTAAGGTAACCGAGAATCAATCTCACAAGAGTTGTCTTTCCAGAACCGTTGGGTCCAACAATCCCTAAATAATCTCCTTTTTTAAGTTCGAAACTCACATCTTTTAGAACGAATTCCGAGTTGTAAAAAAAATCGATATTTTTAACGGAAACTACGGGTTGCATTCCAAGCCCTTCCTAAGACTCTGAAGGTTATTCTCCATGATTTTTTCAAACGTTATCCCCCCTTCCAGATCCTTTTTTGAAACAGAATGGCCAGGATTGAGGGGTAAAATTTCTATACCGAGCTCTTTTGCTAATTTTTCCGCCAGCTTTCGATTCTTCGACTCTTCGTAAAAGACAAACTTTGCCCGGTTCTTTTTCAGAATGTCTTTCATCTTCCATACCTTTTTCGGTTGAACATCCGATTCCATATGCGGAGGATAGGCGGCAAAATATCCTAATCCGTACCGTTTTGCTAAATAACCGAAAGAGTAATGACCTGCGTGAACGATCGTTTTTACTTTGCAAGACGATAATGTTCTTTCGAATTTCCTGTCTAGTTGCCTTATCTTTTCTATGTAGAGCTTACCGTTTTTTCTGTAGAAGTCTCCGTTTCCCGGATCTTTTTGCGAAAGACTCTCCATAAGAGTAACAACCATCCTTTCAACGTAAGTAAGATCTAGCCAGACATGGGGATCCTTGACACCTTTTCCTGAATAGGCAAGATCCAATCCCTCCCCTAATGGAACGATATATGGTCGCTCACTAATGATCCCTTTTATTATTTTTGCCGCCCACGGCTCAATTTCACTACCTCCATATACAAAGAAATCAGCCCTCCTGATCTCCAAAAAGTCGCTCGGTTTAGGCTCGAAATGGTGGGGATCCACATCTGCACCTACAAGAAGATGTACATCAGCCCTTTCCTTCACCACTTGGCGGGTGAAGTCATAAAACGGGAAGATACTCGCGACAATCCTTGTCTTGCCGAAAGAGGTATCCACGAAGATAAGTAAAATAAGACCGACGCAAAGGATCTTTCTCATGGTGCCAAAATCTCTCTTATCTTGCTTTTTGCCTCTTCCACCTGTCTTTTTGTAAGCCTAAGTCCAGATTCTGTTCTTTCCGGTTCACTCTCAACTTTGTAAATTCGTTCTTCCATCTCCATTCTTTTCGTTATACCGAAAGGAATTTCAGGCTTAAAACCGACGGCCCTTTCAACCTCTTTCGGAAATTTTCCGGGATGGGCAGTCTCATAGACAATTGAGGGGAAATCGTGTACGCCTTTTAGGTACTTCTCTAAAGCATTCCAGCCAACCGCGCCGTGAGGGTCCAGTAGTACCCCGAACTGGTAATAGACATCCCTTATTGTCTTGTAATGCTCCTCATTCGAAACACTTATCGCCTCTATATCCCTTCTCAACTTCTCCATATCTGGCATTCTGTCTATGATTCCCCGCCTCACTACTTCGTTTTTCTCCACATCCCTTTCATCGTATATGTGACCGCCGTAAAAGTCAAAAAGCCTCGCAATGTTATTCGGATGGGAAACGTTCATGGCCGAAGAAGGCGACTTTACCGTCGGTTTTACAACGTACCTCCCTTCCTTCAAAAACTCCATGAATTCTGCATTTTCATTCAGTGCGCAGATTATTTTTCGAACCGGCAGGCCCATAGCTTTTGCGATGACGGTCCCCATCATATTTCCAAAATTTCCTGAGGGAACTGATGCTATAAAACCTAAACCTCCATCTTCGATCCTAGAATAACCATAGAACGGATAGACGGCCTGAGGCAAAAGTCTACCTATGCTTATGGAGTTCGCCGAAGTAAAAATTGATGCCTGTTTAAAAACCTCTTTAGCAAACTCTTTATCAGAGAGGATCTCCTTTGCCAACGCCTGACAAATGTCAAAATCCCCATTCACCTCGAACGCGTATACGTTCCCCTGAAGGGTGGTCATCTGTCTTCTCTGTTCTTCCGAAATTGAATCTTTAGGATAGAATACGCATAAATCGACGCTTTCCAGCCCGTAGAGTGCATCAGCTATCGCACCTCCTGTGTCACCGCTCGTTGCCACTATGACTATTCTCCTCTCTTTTCTCCTTTTTAAGAAAAACTCGAGTACGCGACCGTAAAACCTGGCAGCATAGTCCTTAAATGAATATGTGGGTCCGTCCGTGAGCCACATTATGTAAGTCCTTCCGGTTACATGTTCTACGCGGGTCCTTATCTTTTCTTCATCATAGGCGTTATTTAAGAGCTTTCTTAGGTCGGGCTTTGGGATCTCTGATAAAAGGAAGGGACTCAAAACTTCGTAGGCTATCTCCGCATAAGACATACCGCGCATACTTTTTATCTTTTCCATACTCAAATGCGGAATGTCCTCTTTCGAGAACATGTATAGCCCATAGTTTGAGCCCATTCCGTTCAAAAGGGCCGTCTCAAAGTCCACTTTTTCTTGGTAATTATTCGTGCTGTAGTACATTATCTTCCTCATGCCTATCATATTACGAGAATTTCCGACCATTTTCAATTTACAATCCTTCTCTTCATGAGAAGAAAGGGGAAGGGGAATAAAATTAAAGCAAACCCGATTAGCCAAAGAAGATCCGGAATTGTCCCGTAAAATTCCCCGGACGCATATCCCCTACACAGATTGGTCAAATGGTAAAGCGGAGTGAATTCTGCAACTATCCGCAAGGATTCCGGAAGTATATCGACAGGAAAGAATATTCCCGAAAAGAGGAACATGGGAGTTATAAAGAGCGTGTAAAAGTAGTTGAAAGAATCGATACCTGGAACAAAGGAAGCACAAATTATAGAGAGTTGAGCAAAGACAAACCCGCTTAAAAAAAGCACAGGAAGGACTAGAAATAAGGAAAAGGACGAAAATATGCCTAGAAGGAGGAGGGTCAGTATGATTATGCTGCCGTAAAATACGCTCTTTGAAGCCCCCCATAGAAGTTCACCCAGAATGAGCTCATAAGCTGAAACGGGGGTGGAAAGTATCGCTTCGAATGTCCTTTGAAAGTTCATCCTCACGAAAGTGCCATAAGTGCATTCATAACAGGATGCGAACATAGAGGATGACGCGATTATGCCAGGTGCGATAAATTCCATATACGGAACTCCGTTTATCTCCTTTATATAGGCCCCGAGTCCTATCCCAAACGCCAAAATGTAAAGGACGGGTTCGCAAAAGTTAAGCACGATGCTCGATCTATAAAGTTTTTTGTACACCGCCAAGTTTCTCTGAAAAACTCTTAGTGCTCTCTTTACGCTCATGCTCCTAGACTCTTCCCAGTAAGCCTAAGATAAACCTTTTCCAAGTCTCCTCCGTACCTTTTTATTATTTCCTGAGTATTACCCAGCTCAACTATTTTACCCTGGTCCATAATTGCGACCCTGTCGCAAAGCCTTTGGGCTTCCTCCATGTAGTGGGTCGTAAGGATTAGAGTTTTACCGTTACTCTTTAGCTCTATTAATCTTTCCCAGATCATCCTTCTCATCTTAGGGTCTAGCCCTACCGTAGGCTCATCCAAGATGATGAGTTCCGGGTCGTTAATGAGCGCCCGCGCCAAAAGGAGCGATCTTTTCATTCCGCCGGAAAGTGACCTTACGTTTTCCGCCTTCTTCTCTTTAAGATTGGCAAATTCAAGCAGCCTTTCCGCGATGGCTTTAGCTTTCTTCCCTGGTATGTCAAAAAACCTGGCATAGACTATGAGATTTTCCATCACAGATAGCTCCACATCCAAGTTCTCTTCCTGTGGAACAACTCCTATCTTTGCTTTTATCAATGGAGCATCCGTCTTTATGTCCATCCCAAAAATTCTAACTTCGCCCGATGTTGGGGGAGAAAGACCATAAAGAATTCTAATTATCGTTGTCTTTCCAGCACCATTTGGCCCGAGAAACCCGAAGCACTCACCTTTAAAAATATCGAAACTCACCCGGTCTACTGCTCTAAGGGAGTTATAATTTTTAACAAGGTCTCTCACTTCCACAACTTTCATCGCGTAAAAAATTTAAGGCATCCGTAGGGATCAGCGCAATGGTCCCTTTATTGACACATAAAGCCTTCGGTTGTAAAATCAATAAAGATTAAAGCGAGAGTGGCGGAACTGGCAGACGCACTGGACTTAGAATCCAGGGGTTACAAACCGTAGGGGTTCAACTCCCCTCTCTCGCAATTAAATTTTATTAAAGAACACCTTTCGTTGATGGAATATCTCCTTGTTTTTCACTTGCATCTACGGCCATTCTCATAGCCTTTCCGAAAGCCTTGAATATGGCCTCAATTTTGTGGTGAGGATTCCTTCCGGAAAGAATGTGTATGTGTATAGTCATTTTGGATTCATTCACAAAGGCCCAGAAAAAGTCGACTATAAGCCCTGTGTCGAATGAGCCCGCGAACCCCTTCAAACTTCCTTTAACCGCAAGATGTGGCCTTCCACTTAAATCCAAAGCGAAAAGACAAAGGGTCTCGTCCATCGGTATTAAAGCATACCCATACCTGTTTACACCTCTTTTGTCTCCAAGGGCTTCATAAAAAGAAGCACCAAGCGCATAACCTAAATCTTCCACTGTGTGGTGGGGATCGACGTTTACATCTCCAGTCGCCTCAATTTCTAGGTCGAAGTTGCCGTGCTTTGCGAAAAGCTCGAGCATATGGTTTAGAAAAGGAACGGGCGTTACGATCCTGTACTTACCCTCTCCTTCCACATTTAGGGAAACCTTTATCTCTGTCTCTTTCGTTTTTCTTAAAAGGTCTGATCGTCTTGTCACCCTCTTCTCCTACAAAATCACTTTGTTTAACGGATATTCAACTATACCTTGGGCCCCAGCCCTTTTCAGTTCGGGAATCAAATCTCTCACAATCTTCTCATCTATTATGACTTCCACCGCTACCCACCCGGGATCGTAGAGGTTCGAGATGGTCGGTGTGTGCAAAGAAGGAAGTATCCTTGTCACATCCTCCAATCTTTCCTTCGGAACGTTCATCTTTAATCCCACTTTCTCCTCAGCAAGAAGCGCTCCCCTGAGAAGCATAACTATATTCTCTATTTTTTTTCTCTTCCAGCTATCTTGCCAGGAACCTTCATTCGCTATAACTACCGTTTCCGATTCTAAAACCGTTTCGATTATCCGCAGGTTATGCGCTTTCAAAGAGGCACCTGTCTCCGTTACCTCCACGATGGCATCGGCAAGAAGAGGCGGTTTTACCTCGGTGGCTCCCCATGAAAACTCCACAAACGTCTCTATCCCTCTTTCCTGGAAGTACTTCTTTGTAAAGTTAACAAGTTCTGTGGCGATCTTCTTTCCTCTTAAATCTTCGATTCTTTTTATGGGAGAGTCGTTTGGGACTGCCACAACCCACTTGACACCTTTAAAACCAACTTTTCCGTACCTTAATCTTTCAACGTGAACAACCTTCGCCTCTTGCTCAAGCACCCAATCGAGTCCCGTAATGCCCACATCCAAGATCCCGCTCTCTACGTACCTCGGGATTTCCTGTGCCCGAATGAGGAGTCCTTCCATCTCATCGTCATCGATTAAAGGCACATACGACCTTTCTGCGACTTTCACCGAGTAACCGGCGTTTTTAAAGAGTCTTAGGGTCTGTTCTTGAAGGCTCCCTTTTGGAAACCCAATCTTTAATTTCATCTCTCCTCTCCTTTCTTGCCCTGATCGCTTCTTTATGACATTCGAGTCCTTCTATTTCAGCAAGACGTTCGGCGTGCTTTCCGTGCTTCAAAATAAAATCAAGGTCACACTTAACCATCACCCTCTTTCTTTTAAAGGTCTCAACGGAGAGCCCGCCTAGGAATCTTCCTGAACCGCCCGTCGGTAAAATATGATTTGTCCCTATGTAGTAGTCCCCTAAAGCTGTCGGCGTTGTAATCCCCAGATAAATTATACCGGGGTAGAGGATTTTTTCCACATTAACATCTCCTATAACTTCAAGGTGTTCGGGCGCTATTCTATTTATGGTCTCTATGGCTCTCTCCTCACTCGCATAATGGACGAAGAAGGCGTTCCTCTCTAAAACTTTCTCTATTATGTCTTTTCTTTGGGCCCTCTGCGAGTACGAGGATAGGTGACTTATTACTTCTTCTATGTATCTTCGATCCCTACAGAGAAGCCAAACCAAAGCCATTTCATCGTGCTCCGCCTGGGAAAGCATATCCTTTGCCACCAAATCGGGAAAAACCGGCTCCTTTACCAGGATTAGAAGTTCGGACGGTCCCGCAATCGTATCTAACCCTACAAGGCCGAAGCACTCCCTCTTTGCCTCCTCGACGTAGGCATTTCCAGGCCCAACTATCATATCCACCTTCGGTATCTCACCCAGACCTAAGGCAAATGCGAATATTGCTTGTGCGCCACCTACACGGTAAACATTTGTTATCCCCAAGACTTCGGCCGCCGCACATAGGTAAGGATTTACTTCTCCCTTTGGGGCTGGACTTGTGACGTATATCTCCTTTACTCCAGCAATTAGGGCGGGTACCGCTGCCATGATAAGCGACGAGGGATATGACGCTTTTCCACCAGGAGCGTATATGAGAAGCTTCTCTATGGCTACATAGTCTTCTTCTACGAGAAGACCTTTTCTTCTAAAAAGTCTCCTATCATTCTTTTTATCCTCATGGTATGCTCTCACCCTTTGCGCCATTCTTTTAAGTAACAGGATGTCTTCCTCTTTTACCTTCCTCAAACTGTCTCTTATCTCCTCCACCGTCAGTTTTAAACTGTATTCGCGATCCCAACCGTCAAATCTTTTAGATAGTTCGATTAATGCTCTCTCCTTTTCTTTTTCGACCCTCTTTTTTATTTCAAGAACCTCCTTCCTTACCTCCTCCTTTCTCTTAAATCTCACCTCGTTCAATAACGCTACTAGTTCGTCCTTATCCTTTTCAAGCTCCCATATCTTCATCTTCCACCCTTTCTATCTTTGCTCCCAATTTTTTCAATTTCTCCTCTATCCGCTCGTAGCCTCGGTCCAAATGATATATCCTTAGAACCTCTGTCACTCCCTCGCATCTAAGCCCGGCTAGGACAAGAGACGCCGAAGCTCTGAGATCGGAGGCCATAACCTTGGCTCCGGATAGTGACTTTACCCCTCTCACTACCGCGGTTCTCCCAGAAAGCTCTATATCCGCCCCCATCCTTTTTAGCTCAGCTACGTGGAGCATTCTATTTTCGAATATATTTTCTGTGATACGGCTTATTCCGTTAGCCACGCACATAAATGCCATAAACTGAGCCTGCATGTCAGTCGGAAAATGAGGATATGGCATGGTCGAAACTGAACAGGCAATCGGTCTTTTCCTTCTCATGCGGGATAATAACTCTCCATCCTTTTCCACTATTTCCATTCCAGCTTCTCTTAACTTCTCTATAACAGAGCGGAGGTGCTCGGGGATGCACCCCTTTATGATGACTTCCCCACCCGTTATTCCACATGCCACAAGATAAGTACCCGCCTCAATTCGATCAGGGATCACCTCATAGTCGCACGGGTGTAATTCACTGACACCTTCGATCCTTATCACGTCCGTTCCTTCTCCCTCAATTTTTGCTCCCATTTTTTTAAGCATTCGCGCAAGATCAACTACCTCTGGCTCCCTCGCCGCGTTCTCTAAGATCGTTTCTCCTGGTGCACAAACAGAAGCCATCATAAGATTTTCCGTTCCTCCTACTGTTTTCGTCTTAAAAGAGATCTTTGCTCCTCTTATCTTTTGTGCATTAACATCCACGTATCCTCCTTTGAGTTCCACATCGCACCCCATTTTCTTTAAACCTTCAAGGTGCATGTCTATCGGTCGAACGCCTATGGCGCATCCCCCAGGATAGGATACAACTGCGCGTCTCAGTCTTCCCACGAGAGAACCCATAACCAGCACAGAGGCTCTCATCTTCTTTACCACATCGTATGGAGCAACGTAATTTTCGGCCCTAGAAGTATCAACTCTTAGCATCCTTGTGTCGATCCATTCCACCTCGCATCCCAGAAGCTTCAAAAGCTCCATCATCGTTTCAACGTCTTTAAGCCTAGGAACATTACCTATCCGGAATTCCCCCTTTGCGAGAAGTGTCGCAGCAAGGACAGGAAGTACCGCGTTCTTAGAGCCGCTTATCGAAACTTCTCCTTCTAATTTATAGCCGCCCTCTATGACAAGTTTTTCCATACCCCTTTTATCACCCTCTCCCTCCCTGAATAATCCTTTAAGATTTCCACATGGAAACCTCTCTCCTCAAGCTTACTTTTAAGGATAGACTTCTGCTTTTGATTCCCAAACTCGAGAAGCACTCTCCCTCCAAAAGAGATGTACCGATCGACTCTATCAACAAACTTCCCTATGACCTCTAATCCATCCTTACCGCCCCAAAGAGCGACTTTTGGCTCATATTCTCTCACATCTACAGGCAACTCTTCCCACTCCTCTTGAGCTACATAGGGGAGGTTCGCCAAAATAAGATCGAACTTCTTTTTAGAATTTAACGCACAAAAGAGGTCAGAACATAAAAAAACTACTTTTTCTTCCGCTCTGTTTAAACGTGCATTTCTTTTTGCAATAAAGAGGGCCTCCTTGGAGATGTCTATACAGAGAACCGGAACCCCCGTTCTTTTTGCAAGTGTTATTCCTATTATTCCCGAACCCGTTCCCATATCGAGTATCCTTTCGACCCCTCCTGTCTTTATAATTTTTTCTGCTTCTTCCACGATAAGTTCTGTCTCAGGTCTGGGAATAAGACACGATTCGTTTACCAAAAACTCTAAGGAATAGAACTCCTTCCTTCCAGTAATGTAAGCAAGCGGTCTTCCCTTTTCTCTCTCCTTTATAAGACTCGCAATCCTTTCTTTTTCCAATTCTCCTATCAGTTCGTCTAAAGTCGAAAGTACCTTTTCTTTGCTCTCGTTTAGCACATACGAAATGATACAAATGATCTCCTCCTTTTTTACCTTGCTAACCGAGAGTAAAAGATCCCTCTTTTTCAATGCCATCCTTTGGTTCTTAGGGCCTCTGCTTTGAAATGCTCTGTGACAGGTATTATTATCTCGTCAAGGTCACCATCCATTATATCCTGTATCTTATAAATCGTAAGACCGATCCTATGGTCAGTGACCCTGCCCTGAGGAAAATTGTACGTCCTTATCTTTTCGCTTCGCTCGCCAGTACCTACCTGTCTTCTCCTCTCCTCACTGAGCTCCTTTGCTTTTTCCCTTTCTACCATCTCTTTCAACCTGGCCCTTAGAACCCGCAGAGCCTTCGCCTTGTTTTTATGCTGAGATTTTTCATCCTGACAAGTAACGACAATGCCTGTCGGGATGTGCGTTATGCGAACAGCAGATTCCGTCTTGTTTACGTGTTGGCCACCCGGCCCACTTGCCCTGAAGACGTCTATCCGTAAATCCTCAGGGTTTATCACTATCTCGGTCTCTTCGGGTTCAGGCAAAACCGCAACCGTGACTGTAGACGTGTGGATCCTTCCTTGAGCCTCAGTCACAGGGACCCTCTGCACTCTATGTACCCCGCTTTCGTAGCGTAAAAGATTGTATGCCTCTTTAGAATCGATGACAATTATGGCTTCTTTTACTCCTCCCAGATCTGAAAGAGACAAACTCACTATCTCTGTCTTCCATTTCTTTTTCTCCGCGTACTTCAAGTACGCAGAAAGAAGCTCGCCCGCAAAGAGTGCAGCTTCCTCGCCCCCGGTGCCAGCCCTAATCTCGAGAAACATGCTTTTTACTTCCTTCTCATCCTTCTTTAAAAGCTCATCCCGTATCATCTTTCCAAGCTCTTCTTTCCTTCTAGCTAAAACCTTAAGTTCTTCCTTTGCTAAAAGCCTAAGTTCTTCGTCCTTTTCCTCGTCAATCATATCTAGGAGTTTCTCTTCCTCCTCTGCTACACGCTTCCACTCCCTAAAAAGGCTCACCGTCTTTTCGAGCTCATTGTGCTCTTTCGCTATTCTCCTGTACTTTTCAACGTCAGAAAAAATAGCGGGGTCCGCCAGTTCCTTTTCCAGTTCTTCAAATTTAATCTCTAACTCTTTAAGCTTCTCAAACATCATTTCTTCCTATACCGTTTCTCAAACCTTTCCACCTGTCCTGTTGTATCCACGATCTTTTCTCTTCCAGTAAAAATGGGATGGCACTTTGCGCATATGTCCACGTTTATCCTCTCTTTCACCGAGAGCGTCTCAAATGTGTTCCCACATGCGCATCTCACAATAGCCTTTTTCAGAACTGGATGAATGTCCTTTTTCATCTTTGACCTCCTCTACTCATGGAGTCCAAAAACTCCCTGTTCGATTCAGTGTCGCTTAACTTTTCGATTAGAAATTCCATCGCCTCAACCGGATTCATAGGCTGTAAAACCTTTCTAAGAAGCCAGATTCTCGAAAGATCATCGGGGTCCAGTAAAAGTTCCTCCCTTCTCGTTCCAGATTTGTTGATATCGATGGCTGGGAAGATTCTTTTTTCCGCAAGTCTTCTGTCAAGGTAAATTTCGCAGTTTCCTGTCCCTTTGAACTCCTCAAATATCACCTCATCCATTCTACTGCCAGTATCTATAAGGGCTGTGGCTATAATCGTTAAGCTTCCTGCTTCTTCAATCTTTCTTGCCGCCCCGAAAAACCTCTTCGGCTTCTGCATGGCCGCTGCATCGATCCCGCCAGACAGTATCTTTCCGCTTGAAGGAACGACAGTATTATAAGCTCTTGCAAGCCTAGTCAAACTATCAAGCAAAATTACGACGTCTCTTTTGTGCTCTACAAGCCTTTTGGCCTTCTCGATCACTATTTCCGCCACTTGCACGTGTCTCGTTGCAGGCTCATCGAAAGTGGAACTAATTACCTCGGCGTCAACGGTTCTCATCATCTCGGTGACCTCTTCCGGTCTCTCATCGATGAGGAGAACAATAAGGTAAATCTCTTTGTGGTTCCTTATTATGCTATTCGCTATGTTCTGAAGGAGTACAGTCTTTCCCGTTCTTGGTGGGGCAACGATAAGCCCCCTTTGCCCTTTACCGATCGGAGTGAAAAGATCCATAATCCGAGCCGAAAGATTGTCTGGGGTGGTCTCCAGCTTTATCCTTTCGTTGGGAAAGATAGGTGTCAGGTTGTCGAATATTATCTTTTCCTTCGCCACCTGAGGGTCATCGAAGTTTATAGATTCGACCTTAAGAAGGGCGAAATACTTTTCGTTGTCCTTCGGTGGTCTTATCTGGCCCGCTGTTGTGTCCCCCGTTCTCAGATTGAAGCGCTTTATCTGGGACGGAGAAACATATATGTCGTCAGGACCCGGAAGATAGTTTGACTCAGGTGATCGAAGGAAGCCGAACCCTTCCGGCAGAACCTCCAACACGCCTTCTCCGTAAATCGTTTCGTTCCTTTCTACGTAGGCCTGAAGTATCGCGAAGATGAGCTCCTGTTTTTTCATTCCCGAAGCGTTCTCTATTCCAAGATCCTTCGCGATCTGCATCAACTCTTCAATCTTCTTTTTCTTCAACTCGTTAAGATGCATTACTCTCCCTCCCATTCCCCTATCTTTTCCAAAAGTTCTTTAACCTTAAGCCTAAGTTCCGAAAGACTCGAAGTGTTGTATATAACAAAATCTGCCATTTTTTCTTTCTCGCTTATTGGTATCTGCCTTTTAAGCCTCATAATCACATCAGTCTTTTCGAACCCCCTCTTTTCCATCCTCCTTATCACTTCTTTTTCTTCTGCGTAAACTACAACAACCTTGTCGAATAAGGCCCGAGTACCTGTCTCGAATATAAGTGGAGCCTCAACAAAGACTATTCTTTGTCCCTCGCTTCTTAACTTTTCTAATCTTCCTTTCATCTCCTCGATCACTTTTGGGTGTACCAAGGCCTCATACTTTCTTAGAAGAGTTTCGTCCGAAAAAACTTTCTCCGACAACTTTTTTTTCAAAACTTTTCCATCATGTACGAAATCTTCACCGAAAAGGTCTTTTACCGCACGTACTATTTCCTCTTTACCGATTAGTTCATTGACAATCTCGTCAAGATCTATAACAGGGTATCCTTCTTCCGAAAGAATCCTCGAAACTGTCGATTTTCCACTACCTATGATTCCAGTTAATCCTATGACCATCATATGTCAAGGTTTTTCACATTGAGCGCATTCTCCTCTATAAAGAGCCTCCTTCTTTCCACATTGGTGCCCATAAGAATCGCAAAAATCTGGTCAGCTTCAACCGCATCCTCAATCGATACCCTAACTAGGGTCCTCTTCTCTGGGTTCATAGTCGTCTCCCAAAGCTGCTCGGGGTTCATCTCTCCTAAACCCTTGTAACGCTGGATGGTAAGGCCTTCTCTTCCCTTCTCTTCGATAAACCTTATGAAATCATCGACCCTCATAACTTGCCTTCTTGCTCCATCAACTACTTCAAAGCTACCCAAGTAAAACTCTCTAACCTCCGTATAGAGAGCTTTAGCCTCCGAAAACTCATAGCCTGAGAGAAGATCGTAGGAAAGTAGTATCTCCTTAGAATTTTCTCTGGGATCTTTGACATTCAGACAATAAAGGCCGTGCTCCCGATCAACTCTCAACTCCGTTACATAGCCTATCCTCTCTATTGCAGAAGCAACGCTCAACATGTTCTTTTCAGTCTCGAAATGTTCCCTTTCATAGAATCTTTCGTCCAAAAGCAAAAAACAGATGTCTTTCTTTAGCCCCAGGTTTTGCATTTCTTTGAAGAACCCTTCTATTTTTCTTATGGACCTTACCTTATCCAAGAGCATTTCACCGGATACTGACTTGCCCCCAAGAACACACTCTATCCTCTCTAAGCCTCTTTTTGTCACGAACTCTTCTAGTTCTTTCTCATCCCTCACGTATATCTCTTTGCTTCCGTGCTTTACCCTGAAAAGAGGGGGTTGGGCAATGTAAAGCGATCCTCTCTCTATAATCTCTGGGATCTTCCTGTAAAAAAGAGTGAGAAGGAGTGTCCTTATGTGGGAACCATCAACATCGGCATCCGTCATTATTATGACCTTTCCGTACCTTGGCCGGTTGGATCGTCCGGAGTTTATCCCTAAAGCCAAAAGTATTGATCTTATCTCTTCATTTGCGAGGATCTTCTCAGTTGTGGACTTTTCCACATTCAGTATCTTTCCTTTAAGTGGCAGAATAGCCTGTGTCCTCCTATTCCTTGCCTGCTTGGCAGAGCCACCTGCCGAGTCACCTTCAACTATGAAAAGCTCACACAAATCCGGGTCAGTCTCCTGACAGTCTGCCAGTTTTCCGGGTAAGACTCCACTTTCCATCAATCCTTTGCCTTTTATGAGCTCTTTCGCTTTCTTTGCGGCTTCTCTTGCCCTTTTGGCCTCGAAAGCCTTATTTACAATCGCCTTTGCCACATCAGGCTTAAGATCGAATTCCTCTAAAAGCCTTTCATTAAGAACGGACTCAATGAGACCCTTTATTTCGCTATTACCGAGTTTTGTTTTGGTTTGCCCTTCAAACTGAGGGTTCTTGATCTTTAGGTTTATAACCGCGACTAATCCTTCTTTTATGTCATCTCCCGAAACGGTCTCCTTATACTTCCTGTCCAGGTGCTTATGGATGTACGTATTAATGGACCGCGTAAGGGCTGATCTAAAGCCAGCAACATGGGTTCCACCGTCCTTCGTGTTTACATTGTTCACAAAACTTTGAATCGTCTCTGTATATCCATCGTTATACTGGATGGCGACTTCGAAAAAGTCGAGAGGTGGTTTAGAATACTGGATGTAAATCGGATCGTCAAAAAGGACGTTTTTTGTCGAATTGAGGTACTTTACAAAGCCTTTCACTCCACCCTCGTGCCTAAACTCCTGCCTCCTATTTTTTCTCTCATCAGTGAGAACTATGTGAATCCCATTATTGAGGAAGGAAATCTCTCTCATCCTTTGAGCTAGATAATCGAAACTAAACTCTATAGTTTCAAATATAGTTCTGTCAGGCCGAAATGTTATCTTCGTACCTGTCTTATCAGTTTCTCCTATTATTTTTAGCTCAGTTACTTTTGAACCTCTTTCGTATCTTTGAAAGTAGACCTTACCGTCTCTTCTTACTTCTACTTCCAAATACTCGGATAAAGCATTTACAACTGAAAGACCAACGCCGTGAAGTCCTGCGGAGTACCTGTAGCTCTCTTTGTCGAACTTTCCACCCGCATGGAGCTTGGTAAGGACCACTTCCAAGGCCGGAATATTCTCAGTAGTGTGCATCTCAACGGGTATCCCTCGACCGTTGTCTTCGCACGTTACGCTGTTATTCTTGTGGATCGTCACATTTATCCTATCACAGAAGCCTTCAATCGCTTCATCCACACTGTTATCCACGAGCTCGTAAACTAACTGATGGAGACCTTCTACACCTGTATTTCCGATGTACATAGACGGGACTTTGCGCACTGCTTCGAGTCCTGAAAGAATCTTTATGTTTTGAGCCGTGTACTCTCTCATACAAAACCCTCACATCTTGACAGGCATAATAACATTTACATAGTCCTTCTCAGAAGAGTCCTCAAGTAAAATAGCTCCAAAATCTTCAGGAAGCTCAATAGTAATCATATCACCCCTCGCACGGGATGCGGCATCCATGAGATACCTCACGTTGAAGTAAAAATCTTTCGATTTGCCTTCTAGCCGCGCTGGAATCACCTCTTTGGCCGTTCCTTCTTGCGAGCGAGAAGACAGTTCTATCCCATCCGAAAGGAACAGAATCCGTATTGGTTCGTTCCTTCCAAGAAGAGCAGATACCCTCTTTAAAGCCCTTTGGAAATGAACCTTCTCAAATGTCGCTCTGATTTTGTAATTCTTTGGAATTGCGGCCTCGTAGTCCGGATATTTCCCCTCCACAGTCCTTGAAATGATTGTCGCAGACGATGTCCTAAAGCAAACTTGTGACTTTTCAATTTCTATTACCACGTTTTCCTCTTCCGGAATTGTCTTTTCGAGTTCTTTTATCGCTCTTAGTGGCACTATAACCCCAGGAAAAGGTTCAACCCCAGATAGAGGAACTCTCCTTACGGCCATCCGGAAACCGTCAGTCGCAACAATTGTAAATCTCTCACTTTCAGGCTTGAGAAAAGCACCGCAAAGAACTGGCCTTGATTGATCAGTAGCCATGGCAAAAGAGATGGAATCGAGAACGTCTAGGAGTTCTCTACCTCTTATCTGGAATTTAGTCTCAGGGTTTAGTGGTTTGAGTTCCGGGAAGTCATCGTGGTGGTAAAGCGTAAGTGCAAACTCGGTGTTTTCCTGCCTAACGATCAAAAGACTTTCGGTTACAGTAAGGAAAATATCTCCCCTTTCCATCTCCCGAAGAGCGTCATAGAACTTTTTTGCGTTAACCAGAATGAAAGTTTCCTCGGGAGTTTCGTGGTCGACTTTTGCTATCGCCGAAATTTCGAGATCTGTGGCGTAGGTGTAGCTTTCCTTCCCGAAATAGAGAAGAACGTTGGCGAGATAAGGCATAAGGTTCTTCTTTTCGGTTACTCCTACAACGAAGGAGAGAGGGTTTAGAAGTTTGTCTCTTGCTATTACTGTTTCAAACATAAATCACCACCCGTAATAAAGAGTCTATCACCTGTTGAAAAAGTTGATAAAACGGTGAAAATAAAGCGATTTTTTTTAACAATAGATGTTGAATTCCGGTTCACCCATTGTAACCTTATCTCTCTTTTAGATTCCTCTCTATGTTCTCTACAGCAGTTTTCAACTCTTTGTTGAAATCGAGTTCCTGTTTGATCTTTTTTATGGCGTGTATAACCGTTGCGTGGTCCTTTCCCCCGAACTTTTGACCGAGATCTATAAGAGAATGGTCGGTATGTTTTCTTGCAAGGTATAGAGCGATCTGTCTTGGCAGGAGAACCGATCTTGCCCTTTTCTTAGACAGGAGATCCTGAGGCCTAATGGAAAAGTACTTGGCGACCTCCCTTATTATTGTTTCTACGCTCACAGGTCGATCTTTTTTCTTTAAAAAGCCGCTCATAACCGTCTTTGCAAGTTCAAGTGTGATTTCGGCGTTATGAAGGGAGGCGTATAGACTTAACCTCTTTAGACATCCTTCGAGCGATCTTACAGAATCGTCGGTATGTGAGGCTATATAAAACGCCACATCCAGTGGCAGATCGATGTTCTCCTCCTCAGCCTTCTTCTTTAAGATCGCAACTTTCGTTTCTATGTCGGGAGGCTGAATGTCGGCTATTAGACCCCACTCGAAGCGGGACTTTAATCTTTCTTCGATGTTTTCAAGGTCCCTTGGAAACTTGTCGCTCGTAACCACTATCTGCTTCATGCCTTCGTAAAGAGCGTTGAAAGTATGGAAGAATTCCTCCTGTGTCCGCTCCTTTCCAGCTATGAACTGTATATCGTCTATGAGAAGTATACTCATCTTTCGAAAGCGATTCCGAAACTCATCCATCTTCTGATAACGTAGCGAGTTTATTAGCTCGTTAGTGAAAACCTCTGCAGTTATATAACAGACTTTATCGGGTTCTATAGTTCCATGTTTTATTACGAAGTTCCCAATGGCGTTAAGGAGGTGGGTCTTACCTAACCCGACACCACCGTAGATGAATAGGGGATTGTAAGTCTTTCCAGGATTCGTAGCAACTGCTAAAGCCGCGGCATTCGCAAATTGGTTGTTTGCTCCGACGACAAAATTGTCAAAAGTGTACTTTGGGTTAAAGATCCCGGTCGGTCGTTTCTCTTCGTATAGGAACCGTCTATTGTCTCTTTGCTCAGATTGTTTCTTTACCGTATATTCGACAGATACATCCTGACCCATGATGTCAAAAAGAACGTTTTTTATAGTGGAGGAGTAGTTTTCTAAGACCCAGTCCCTAAAAAAACTGTTTGGCACTGAAAGAGTGATTTTCTTTTGATGCACCTCTTCTACACATATAGGCTCTATCCAAGTCTTAAATGATTCCGCATCTAGAGATTCAGAGAGCCTCTCCTTTAAGAAGGACTCGATTCTTCGGATATCCATGGCTTTAATTATCTGACATTTGCCTTTGGAGGTTTCGTAAATGATAAAACAAAAGTCCGAAAGTTTCAACAGGTTTCCAGGACAAGGTCTAAACCCCTCTCGCCAAGGACGATCTCTTCGACCTCCCCAATTCTATCTATAGGGAGGGGAGAGGAAAAGAAGAGGGTTTCTCTACTAATCCCCTCTAAAAGCCCCAATGCTACAGTCTCGTTTTTGCTATTTAAACCTATTATACGTCCCGGAGGAAGGTTCCATCCTCGCAGACCATCAGGTTTTAGCCTTACGTGTTTGAGCTTTATGGAAAATTGGTTCTGCGGTAGGGAAAAATAGGACACGAGCTTTTGCGTTCGGTTTCTTATTCTCACATCCCTTGTCTTCACCTGAGTGAGTGAGGAGGGAGAAACCCTTATAATTTCAAAGTTTTTAAGTTCCTTTAGAATGTGCTCCAACTCATTTTCCTTCTGGATCGCTATTATTAAGTCTGGAAGGAGAGCGTTAGCTTTCTTTGTCTTTAGAACCCTTCCCTGTTCTCCTGCGACAAGCCCAGATGTGTCAACTATGGTGAGATCGGAGTTTATAGAATAGGAAAGGAGCGACCTCGCGGCTTCTATAAGTTCCTCAAGGCGTAAAAAAGGATTTATTGTGCCGACAAACCTCATCTTGTGAAAGTTAGGAAAAGAATCGGAAAGCTCGTATGTAAGAGCAACCGTTCCAGGATATGCGAGGCTTTGTTGGCCAACATCGAGGTCGAGGAGAGAGACCTTTCTTTGGGAAAGTTTCGCTTTTTTAAAGAGCTCCCTGCATAGGTAAGTTTTACCAGTATCCGGAGCGCCTATGACCATAACGATGCCCTTAAGTGTTATGGGTGAAGAGAGAAGATCATGCGCCGAAAGCATCCTTTTTCTTTCCCCTTTTGTGGGAAGATAAGGCGAATCTGTGTGCCTCGTCCCTCATCCTAATAAGCTCTTTAAAGACGCTCGAAGATCTGGGAAGGTATAAGGGATTCTTCCTCGTGGGAAGATATATGGTATCTTCCAGCTTCTTCCTTTTTCTGGCTTTAGCTATTCCTATGAGATCGGCCTCAATTTTTAACTCAGAGAGAACTTTGCTTAATGCGTTGAGGTGAGCTCTTCCGCCATCTACTATGAATAGATCAGGAAGGGGTCCTAGGCTTGAGTCTTTTATTCTCCTTGTCAGAACCTCCTTTAGTGAGGCAAGGTCATCCATGGGATTAGCATCCTTTATACGGAATAACCTGTAGTCCTCCTTCTTCATCTTAAAATCCTCAAATACTACCATTGCTGCATATGGACTCGTTCCGAAGAGGTGAGAGCAGTCGTAAATTTCTATTCTTCGTGGTTTGCGGGAAAGATGAAGGTACTTTACGAAAGCTACGTCGAGCGGCATATCGTCCGCGTAAAGGTTTTCAATTGCCATGAAGGCCAAGTCGCGAGTCTCGTCGTCGGATGGAACTTTAAAGGACACGTCTTTTTTGGCTCTTTCGCTAAGATACTCTCTTAAGAGATGGACCCCTTCTACCTTTTCGGAAAGGATAATCTCATCAGGGATCGGTTTGAAACTGTAATATTGGAAAAGGAGAGAGACAATTTCGTCATCGTCGTACGGGCAAAAAACCGTTTTTTTGTAAATCTTTTTTCCTATGAGAACACCCCGCCGGAAATTAAGGACGACACAGCGGAAGATGTCAGAACCCCAAAGGAATGCCCAAACGTCCCTGTCTTTTCCGAAGTGGGAGTGAACGTTCTGCTTTTCCAGCATCTCCCTAATGGCCATGTATTTCTCTTTTAGGGCTTGGGCTTCCTCAAATTGCCAAGTTTTTGCGTAATTCTGAATTTTTTGTTCCAGATCCTTGAGTAGCTCATCGGCCCGACCTGAGAGAAAGTCGATAACAGCTCCGACTACTTTTGCGTACTCCTCTTTAGTTACTTGACCCGTGCATGGCGCTAGACACCTGCCTATCTCGTTAAGTATGCAAGGCCTCGACCGTTTTCGAAATACCGTGTTTTTGCATCTTCTTAATGGATATATACGCTGTAGTAGTCTTAGAGTCTCTTTTACATCATGCGCATGGGGATAAGGACCAAAATAGGTAGACCCGTCATCTTTTACGTTTCTCGTTATGTAAAGTCCGGGATATTCTTCGGCAGTCGTTATCTTTATCGATATGTATGTCTTGTCATCCCTCAAGTTTACGTTATAAGGGGGAGCGTACTCTTTTATGAGGTTGTTCTCTAAAAGAAAAGCCTCTTTTTCACTTGAAGTTATTATGGCCTCAAGGTCAAAAATTTTTTTTATGAGGTTTTGCGTTTTCGGATTTTTAAAATCGTTCCTGAAGTAAGTTTTTACTCGCTCTTTAATATTCTTTGCCTTGCCAACGTAAAGTATCCTTCCATCTTTATCCTTAAAGAGATAGACTCCCGGGCTTTCTGGTAATCTCGAGATGTCAATCATCAGAGGATCATCTCCATTCTTTCTAGCTTTAAGAGTCTGTCGCGCAAAACTTTAGCCTTTTCAAAATCCCACCTTTTTGCGGCCTCTTCGATCTCTTTTTTCAGCTTCTTTATTATGGAAGGGATCTTTTTGGGTTCGATCTGTAAATCATCGAAATCTTCAATGGGCACTGAGTAGTAATCCCTTTCGTAAATGGAGGAGAGTACGTCAGATATAGATTTTTTTATTGTTTCCGGCGTTATCCCGTGTTCCTCGTTGTACTTTTTCTGAATTGCTCTCCTTCTTTCGGTCTCCTCAATAGCCTTTCTCATGGCATCCGTGATTCTGTCGGCGAACATTATGACTTTTCCGTTCACATTCCTTGCAGCCCTGCCAAAAGTCTGGATAAGGGCGGTGGAGGAACGGAGGAAACCTTCTTTGTCAGCATCGAGAATGCAAACTAAAGAAACCTCTGGTATATCTAGTCCTTCCCGCAGAAGGTTGACGCCTACAAGGACGTCAAATTTCCCAAGCCTTAAATCACGGACAATTGATACTCTTTCAAGAGTATCTATGTCAGAGTGGAGGTATTTGGCTTTTATACCCTTATCTAAAAGGAAGTCCACAAGATCCTCTGCGAATCTTTTTGTCAAGGTGGTAACAAGGACCCTTTCTCTCCTTTTTATTACGGTTTTTATCTCTTCTAGTAGAACCTCTATCTGGTTTTTCGTGCTTCTTACCTCGACTTGGGGATCCATAAGGCCTGTAGGCCTTATGATCTGCTCGACCACATGACCTTGGGATACTCGAAGTTCGTACTCATCCGGGGTTGCAGAGATGTATATGGCCTGCCTTACCCTTCTTTCGAATTCTTCGAACGTCAAAGGTCTGTTGTCGAGACAAGAAGGTAATCTAAAACCATATTCAACAAGAATCTCTTTACGGGATCTGTCGCCCCTGTACATCCCCATAAGTTGGGGTATGGTGACGTGACTTTCATCTATCATTATTATTGTATCTTCTTTCAGATAATCGAGAAGGGTGGGAGGCGGTTCGCCTGGCATCCTGCCTGAGAGATGTCTGGAATAATTCTCGATCCCCGGACAGTAGCCCATTTCTTTTAGCATCTCAAGGTCGTAGCGGGTTCTCACCTCAAGTCTTTGAGCTTCAAGGAGTTTGTTCTGCGATCTAAGATGGCGAAGTTGCGCCTTTAGCTCCTCTTCAATCGATTTTATCGCTCTTTCCAGCCTATCGGTGGGAGTAACATAATGGGATGCGGGAAAGATAACACATCTTTTTAATCTTTCCTTCAAGATGCCACTTAAAGGATCGATGACGTAGATTTTCGAGACCCTGTCGTCATCTATAACAACTCTAATTGCCCTTTCTTCCTCGTATGGAGGGTATATGTCTACGTTTTCGCCCTTTATCCGTACACGACCCCTATAAAAGTCGAAATCGTTCCTTTCGTAGTGGCATTGGATAAGTCTTTCTAAAAAGGATCTTCTGTCGATCTTTTGACCTTCCTCAACTGAGATAATCATCCCGTAATAAGAGTCGGGTGAACCGATGCCATAGATACAGGATACTGACGCGACTATTATGACATCATCTCTTTCGAAGAGGGCGTTTGTAGCAAGGAGCCTCATTCTGTCTATCTCTTCGTTTATGGAGGCGTCCTTTTCAATGTATGTATCGGTTTGCGGCACGTACGCTTCCGGTTGATAGTAGTCGTAATAGCTTACGAAAAAGTGGACCTCGTTTTCCGGAAAAAGGTTTTTGAACTCTGTAAAAAGCTGAGCTGCAAGCGTCTTATTGTGCGAAATGATTAGAGCGGGTCTTTGAGTCCTTTCTATAACATTTGCCATTGTGAAGGTTTTTCCAGACCCTGTCACACCAAGCAAAACTTGGTGTTTCACACCCTTGGATAAATTTTCGACCAGCTTAGATATGGCGCGGGGCTGATCTCCTTTTGGCTCGTAATTACTCACAAGCCTGAATCTTTTTTTCATGATGGCCCTAAATTATTTTATTTGCTCATCCCTGTGACTGTCAAAAAGGGCGGACTAAAAGCCAAGTTTTGACGTTTCTTCCAGATGTGTGTTAAAAGAATTCATGTCTTTTCCGGATAGCATAAAGCCTTTCAAAGGTTTACTTTACAACCCGGAAGTAGTCAATGATCTATCCTCGTGTATATGTCCACCTTATGACGTTATCGATGAGCCAAAATACTACTACCGAATGTCGCCGTATAACGCAATAAAGCTGGAGTTACCGATGGATTCTAAAAAAGCGAACCGCTACGAGGCGGCAAGAATAACACTCCAAAAATGGATAAACGAAAGAGTCCTCATAGAGGATGAGGAGTCGATATACATTTGCGAACAGACTTTTACTTTAGACGGTGAAACGTATAAAAGGAGAGGATTTTTGGCTCTTATAGGGTTAGACAGAGAAAGAATACTAACGCATGAGCGGACAAGGAGAGAACCGAAAGAGGATAGGGAGAGGCTTTTTCGGGCCATAAAAACTTTTACAAACTTTGTGTTCGGCCTTTACGCTGATAAAGAGGAAAGAATCGAAGAAATTATCGATGGGGCCAAAAAGGAGAAGCTTTTTGAATTTGTGGAGGAAAACGAAATACATACAGAGTTTCATAGGGTGAGATTGAAAAGAGACATAGATAGAATCAGAGAGTTTATGGAAAATAAAAAGATCTACATTGCGGATGGTCATCATAGGCTTGCAGTGTTCAAAAGATTGAGGTTGAAGCACATTCCAATCTACCTTACGAATATGTTCAGTCGGGGTCTCCGGATCCTTCCCTATCACAGGCTCGTAAGGTTTCGTGATGGAGAAAGAACGGAAGAGATCCTCCAACTTCTTCTTAAAAAGTACCCTCACTCCGCATATAAGATTCCGGGAGAAAACTTAAAGGAACTGAAATCAAAAATTGAGGATCCACAGACGGTATCCTTCGGGTTTTTAAGAAAGGAGAACCCAGAAGTCATATACATTTTCGAGATCGAAAGAAGGGGGCACGAAGAAAGGAAAGACCCCTCAAAGAAATTAAAGATCCAAATGATCCACAATCGGGTGATAAAAGGCCTCCTAAAGATTAAGGATCGTGAGATTGATTTTATCCCGTGGCTTGAGAAAGCGAAAAAGCTTATGAAGGAAGGACATGTCGATGTGGCATTTATCTGTCCCGCTGTGACAGTGGATGAAATAAAATCTGTAGCAGAGGCAAAACTGACCATGCCCCCTAAATCAACCTACTTCTATCCCAAGTTGCCGACGGGTCCAATCTTTTACAGATATGGATAAGCCAATCGAAATAGGAGATGACGAGACACTCGATGTCCTTTTCAACGAGAAACTCTTCTTTATCCAAAAAAAAGAAGGCTATAGGTTTTCAATCGATTCTATTCTGCTTTGCAATTTCGTCGAGCTCAAAGAAGGCGACCGAGTTCTAGAAATAGGCAGCGGGTGTGGAATTATCCCAATATATCTTACTTTTCGGGGGTTTAAAAACCGCTTTTTGGGAGTGGAGATCCAAGAAGAGCTTTATAGACTTTCAGAAAAGAACAAGATAATCAACAGATGTGAGAATGTTCAATTCATCCACGGAGACATAAGAGTGCTAAAAGAGGAGCTAAAAAAGGAACCCTTCGATGTTATAATCAGCAACCCCCCTTACACCAGGGAGGAATCGGGAAGGAAAAGCCCCAAAAAATCTCTGCATCTTGCGAGGTACGAGACCTCCTTGCGACTGGAAGAGATAATGGACGTAGGTAGACTGCTTCTAAAATTCCTCGGACGTCTCTACCTTATATACCCTGCTTACAGGACCTCAGAGTTAATATACTTTGGGAAAAAGCATATGCTGGAACCGAAGAGACTGAGGTTCGTACATTCAAGGGCAGAAGAGGAGGCAAACCTAGTCCTTGCTGATCTAAGGAAAGGTGCGAAAACTGGCGTGCGGGTCGAAAGACCACTTTATGTGTACAGTGGTTCTGAATACACGGAGGAAGTTAAAACTTACTACGAGCTTTAAAGGATGGATGTAATAAGGGAAGAACTTGGAAAATTTGAAAAATTTATCTTAAAAAGCATGAGTTCGAACGTTCCTTTTATCGATGAAGTTAGCAAATATGTCATGGGTGGAGGAGGAAAGAGAATAAGGCCAGCCTTAGTTATCCTTTCGGCGAGGGTGTGCAATTACAGGGGAAGGAAAACAATACCCTACGCTGCCATTGTGGAACTTATCCACACGGCGACCTTGCTGCACGATGATGTCCTTGACAACGCGAAGATCCGGAGGGGCAGACCTTCAGTTAATGAACTCTGGGGAAATGAACAGTCGGTGCTTCTCGGTGATTTTTTTTACTCGAAAGCTGTTGAGATAGTAAGTAAATATGGGGATAAAGAGGTGATAAGGATAATCTCCCGGGCGACAACAGAAGTTACAAAAGGCGAGATACTAGAGGTCTTAAGGACGGGAGATCTTGACCTCAAAGAGGAAGAGTATTTCGAGATAGTAGGGTTCAAAACAGCAAGTCTTTTTGGGGCAGCCTGTGAAATGGGAGCCCTTTTGGCGAAGAAGGGAAAAGATACAAGGGAAACTTTTCGAAGGTTCGGTGAAAAACTAGGTTTCGCCTTTCAGCTCACTGACGACGTCTTGGATTACGTTTCGGAGGAAAGAACCTTGGGCAAAAAGATAGGAACTGACCTTAAGGAGAGAAAGGTGACCCTCCCCCTCATATTGGCTTTAAAGTCATCAACAAAGGCTGAAAGACGGATGGTGGAGCTAATTTTTAAAAAGACGCGCATAAACTCCAAAGATTTCCTGGCTGTAAAGGATTTCATTGAGAAAAGGAACGGGTTTATTGAGACTTATAAAATTGCAAAAACTTTTATAGAGGAAGCGAAGGATTGCATAAAAGGGATCCCCTTCTCCCCCTACAAAGAAAGCCTTCTCAAATTGTGCGATCTAATACCTGAAAGGAAAAGCTGAAGATTATTTTATAACAGTTCCTCGCGGCACAACAACTACCCCTTCTTGGGAGACGAAAAACCTTTTTCTATCCTTTTCCAGGTCATAGCCTATCTTCTCACCTTCTGGGATTCGCACGCCCTTGTCGATGATGGCCCTTCTTATCTTGGCCCTCATTCCCACATTTACATTATGAAAAAGGATTGAATCCTTGACCTCTGCGTAGCTATTCACTCTGACTCCTGGGGAGAGAATACTCCTTTCGACCCTGCCACCACTTATTATCACTCCGCTACAGATTATCGAATCGAGCGCTTTTCCGGCTCTTCCTTTCTCCTCGTCGGCAAAAACTGTCTTGGCCGGAGGGTATTGGCCCTCGTAAGTTCTGATGGGCCAGGTTTTGTCGTAGAGGTTGAAGGTAGGGTTCACCGAGGCCAAATCCATGTTCGCCTTGTAGTAGGCGTCTATGGTACCTATGTCTCTCCAGTAGCCTGAATCTTTCTTCCTTCCCTGACCGAATCGGTAGGCATATACCTTGTATCTGCCTATCATTGAGGGGATTATGTCCTTTCCGAAGTCATGGGATGTATTTTTGCTGGCATCCTCCTTCACAACATCCATCAAGACGTCCCTTTTGAACACGTATATACCCATTGAGACCAAAGCCTTTTTTGGGTTGCCCGGGATTGAAGGTGGTTTGTCTGGTTTCTCATAAAAGGCCCGAAGTTTGTATTCGTTGTCGATCTCTACGACCCCGAAACGTTTTGCCTCCTCTATATCAGTCTCTATCACAGAGATTGTGAGATCGGCGCCCTTTTGCCTGTGATACCTTATGAAGGGCCCGTAATCCATTTTGTAGACATGGTCACCGGATAAAATGAGGATGTAGTCCACGTCTAAACCTTCAAGGTGGTAGAGATTCTGGTATACAGCATCAGCCGTTCCCCTGTACCAGTCTTCGCCGACCCTCATCTGGGGGGAGAGATGGGTGATGAACTCGCCAAGTTCGGGGTTTAAAACACTCCAAGCATCCCTTATGTGGCTAAGAAGCGAATGGGATTTGTACTGGGGTAGCACGAAGATCTTTCTTATACCGGAGTTTATACAGTTAGAGAGGGTAAAATCTATTATTCTGTATTTACCACCGAAAGGAACCGCAGGTTTCGCCCTATCCTTGGTAAGGGGATAAAGTCTTTCGCCAGCCCCCCCGGCAAGTACGAATGCAAGCGCGTTATAGAGGAGACGCTCCCTCACACATAAATTTTATACCACAGAAAAACAATCCGAAAAAATAGGCTTGAACAGGTAACCAAGTTTTTGTAATTTTCAGGTCAATGAGCATTTACACGATTCCTCCGCTTATCTCGAGTATAGTACTTTTCATTTTCTTTGTAATTGGCATTTTTAGAGGAAAGACGGAAAGACAAAATATCCTTTTTTCCTTCGTGTGTCTTCTGGGGTTCTTTCTAAACCTCGACAAAATGCTTCTAACTCTGGTTGAAGATGAGACTCAAGCTTTAAAAATAAGCCGCCTCGATCACATGTTCTTAGTCTTCATAATCCCTCTTTATATGCACTTTAGCTGTGCTCTTACGGGAAAAGGAGAGTATTCAAAGGTTTACAAAGTTCTTTACGCTATTTCTTTTTTGCTTATGCCTTTTACCCAAACGGACTACTATCTCTCTGGAGTTAGAAGACACTTTTTCGGATTCTTTGCTACGGCCGGGCCACTATTCTACGCATTCGGACTTCTAAGCATCGTAAGCATAGGACTATCCATGTTTATTTTATTTTCTTCATTGCGGGAAGAAACGGTAGCTTTAAAGAGGGCTAAAGTAAAGTACATAATTTTAAGCATGGGGAGTTCCGCTTTTCTTAGCCATTTCGATCTTTTAGTTGTTCTTGGATGGGATGTTTATCCCTTCGGCAACTTCATATTCCTTCCCATGTCATTACTCGCCTACTCTCTCTTGAAACATGACATAATGGAATGGAAGATATTTTTGAATAGAGGGCTTTTGTTCTTCATCTTCTTTTTCCTCTCGTCTGCGCTTTTTCTTGGGTTAATCACAATAGTTGATCACCTCTATGGACGAGATATTAACCCCTACCTTAATTCCCTTTTTGCCTTTTTTGTGAGCCTTGCCTTCGTTCTTGCTTTCAGAGATAGGATAGAATCAATCGTACTCAACATGACCCTAAAGGAAGAGCTAAAAAGAAGAGGCATTCTAAAAGAGTTGAGCTTGTCTATCCTAAAAATAGGTTCTATCCAAGACGTAAAAGAGTTTGTCATCGGAAGGCTCCGATCCGCATTCCAGCTAAGGGAATGTGCAATAAGGCCCCGTCTTTTGAAGGAACCGCAAAGAAATGTAAGGTTTTTTAGCGAAACGGACCCAGAGTGGCGAAAAGGTTACAGAGTCGGTCTTGTCGTTCCATCAGATCGGGCCCCTCAAGAACTTCTCCTTGGGGAGAAGCTGGATATGACCCTTTATACGGAGGAAGAGATAGAGCTTTTGAGTATCCTTGCGAACAATTTGGCGCTTGCAATTGATAATGCTTATATCTATGGGCAGCTAAAAGATTTCAGTGAGTCCCTTGAGAAAATGGTTGAAGAGAAGACAAAGGCTTTAATAAGAAGCGAAAGCCTCGCAGAGATCGGAAGACTCGCTGCGGGAGTTGCCCACGAGCTTAATAACCCTTTGGCATCTGTGAGAAGCACAATAGAATACCATATTGATCGACTTGACAAAGAGGGAGATCTTTACGGTGACTTGGAGTTCTGTTTGAAAGAACTTAACAGAGCGGAAAATATAGTCAAGAGCCTTCTTTATGCAACAAGGCAAAAGGAGGAGGAAAAGTCGCAAGTTAATGTCCATGGAGCAATAGAAGATTCCTTAAGGATCCTTTACAATGAGTACAAAAAAAGGCCAATAGAGATAAAAAAGGAGCTTAGGGCAGAGAATCCTTTAATCTTTGGCGTACACGGAAGAGTATGCCAGGTCCTCATAAATCTCATAAAAAACGGGATAGAGGCAATAGGAGAGAAAAATGGGTATTTAAAAATTGCGACGGATAACACTGAGGACGGAAGTCTAAGGATAGTTATTGAGGATAACGGATGTGGAATGGACGAGGAGACAAAAAAGAACCTTTTTAAGCCGTTCTTCACAACAAAACATCAGGGGGTCGGTCTTGGCCTTTACGTAAGCTACGAGATAGTTAAATCACTAAAGGGTGAAATCTTTGTAGAGAGTGAAAAAGGAAAAGGAAGTCGTTTTATTCTCGTCTTTCCGCCCTATCAACTATGATTGTGAACTCGCCAAGAAGGTTTTTAGTTTCAAAGAGTTCGGGTGCTTTTTCGGTATTTGTTCTTATGACTTCTTCGTGAATTTTTGTCATCTCCCTCATTATTGCGATCCTTCTTAAACCTAACATCTCGTGTATCAACCGTAAAGTTTCAAGGAGTCTTCTAGGTGACTCAAAAAATATGATAGGGTAGGGAAAACCGGCGAGTTCTTTTAAAATTTTTCTTTTTTTGCTCTTCCTCTGGGGAAGAAAACCCCAAAAAAGAAAGCGATCCATGGGAATCCCACTTACAGCAATTGCAGCCGTCAGCGCAGAAGGGCCAGGCACAACTTTGACCTCTATCCTTTCATCGTGGCAAGAAGAGACAACGAAGAATCCTGGGTCAGAAATGCAAGGAGTCCCCGCGCCAGAAATAAGCGCACAGGAAGCGCCGTTTTTGATCTTTTTAACTATAACTTTGGCTTTCTTTTTCTCCGTGTAGGAGTTTATGGTTACGATACTCTTTTTCACACCTATCGAGTTTAAAAGCTTTCTTGCCCTTTCTCTGTCTTCGGCCACAACGAAATCGACAAGTTTTAAAGTTGAAACGGCCCTCTCAGAGATGTCCTTTAGATTCCCGATGGGGGTAGAAACGACGTATAAGATTCCATCCATCCTCTATTTATTTACATTGTTCTGCAATCCTTGTACAGGAGCTAAACTATTAAGACTGGGAAGCTAAAAGAACCTAAAATTCGATTTACTACGAGCTCATGGTCTTTTTGAATTTTTCCGACCTTTCGGTTTAAGATACTGTCCGTGATAAAATGTAAAAAAGACTGGAGCGCCCTCTTTTGTAAGGTGAACAAAAAAAGACTGGACGGGTTTAGAAACTGGGTATTCCGTCCAGGGATGTTGTTTGAAAGCTGGAAGATGTGGTGGAGACCCACGGAAATGAGAAAGAGACCTCATGAAGGAGTAGACCTCTGCTTTTATAGAAAGAAAAACGGGAAAATCGAAAAGTTAGAGGAAGGGACGCTCATCCCGTGTATCTTTTCTGGCGAGGTTTTGTCCTCCATCGATGACTATCTTGGGAGATCAGTTTTTTTCTTTTCGCATCCAAACATAGTATGGGCTTTGGGACACATAAATGTGGAAAATAATTTGCAAAAGGGTATGTGCTTTGAAAGAGGTGAAGTTATAGGTACCCTTGCGGCAAAAAGGCAAAAAGACATAACCCCCCATATTCACATTTCTTTTGGAATTTTACTTAAAGATCTCCCATATAGATTAGATTGGTCCGTTATGACGGACACCAACATTTTGAAACTTATCGATCCTATGCCTTTCATCGCTTTGGAGTACGAGATGGTCCCCTGATGGGTTTTCCCTCTATAAAGCCAAGAAAGGAGAGATAGAGATGGAAGGAGTGGTCCTTAAAAGGATAAGATTATCTGAGAAGATAAGGAAGGCAATCTCTGCTTATTACGCGAAGCTTGGAGGAATGGAAGGGTATGCGGATTTTCTATGGAGCAATTGGAAAAAAGGGAAGCCTCTAGTATACGGGATAGAGAAAAGAGAAAAATTTTCCGGCTTTTTGGTATTTGACCTGGAAAAAAGCAACATAGAGGAGATATACATAGACGAAAGTCCAAACCAATCTGAGATAGTTTTTTGTGCGCTTGATTCCATTTTAGCTAAGCACAGTCTTGTCTCCGCAACTATCCATAAGATGGATCTAGAAAAGAGGAGGCTCCTTATCGACTATGGCTTTAGGCCATTTCGATACGTAAAAGATGGGTCCTATGTCAGAGAGAAGCTCGAACTAAGTACAGTTGTATACTTCGATAGGCTAAAAGAGATAAAGCAGATAAAACCTTCTAAAAAAGTAGAACGGGTTGTCATCCAAAGAGTTAATCCGGCCCAGTCGGAAGAAGACATCTACGAGGCGGTAAAAGAACTCTTTGAAAAGCTAGGAGGCGTGAGAAAATATGTGAAAAAAGGCCAAACAGTAGTTTTGAAACCCAATATCGTTGCCGACCACGGTATGGTGAATGGCATATACAAAGGGGGAGTTGTTACAGACTTAAGGCTCGTCTACGCTTTAATTAGGCACCTTTTACCTTACGCTTCCCGGATCATCGTTGCTGAGGGCTCTTCCATAAATAGAAGTGCAACAACGAAGATGTTTAAGATCTACGGTTACGATAGACTGGAAGAGTCTTTTCCAGGAAAGGTAAGCCTTGTTGACTTAAATACTGATGAGACTGTGGAGATGCCTGTTCCCTACGGGAGGAGGATGAACTCAAGGAAAGTACCGAAAACGCTCCTCGATGCGGATGTCATCATAAACCTTCCTGTAATGAAACTCCATTTTGCAGCCTGTGTTTCGCTTGCCATAAAGAATCTTCAAGGTACAATGCCGCCTATAGAAAAGTACATGACTCACTTTTTCGGCCTTTGGCAGAACCTTGTAAACATCCATTATCTTGTGAGAACAAAACTAACGATAGTTGATGGCCTTGTCGGTCAAGAAGACTTCGGTCCCGTATCGGGAAGTCCGAAGGTCATGAATCTTTTGATCGGAGGAGAAAACCCGGTTGCCATAGACGCAACCTGTATGAGAATAATGGGGCTTGAGCCATTCGATTCACCACCCGTTCTTTTAGCGTACATTCAGGGTTTTGGTCCTGTTGAGCAGGAAAGGATAAAGGTAATAGGGGCGAAGATAGAAGAGGTTAGAAGTCCCTTCAAGATGCCAAAAATAAATCTAAATTCAGGTCGGGACCTAAAGATTTACGAGGAGGGAGCCTGTCCGGGATGTAAAGGATACTTGCATTTCGTTCTCCATAAACTCAGAAGGCCAGACCCAAAAGAACCAGGAAATCTCCTCATAGACAGACCGTTAGAAAAGCCTGTAAAAATCTACGTTGGTCCATACGCTGGAAGAGAAATAGATCTTAATGGAGTAAATCTATTCATGGGCACTTGTCAGCTTCACAACGCGAAAAATGGTATCCATCTTCCCGGATGTCCACCCCATGCGGAGGTCATCATAAAGGGCATATTCCAGTTCTTCCCAGATGTTCTTCCGCCAAAATACGCGGATGATACAGAAGAGGCAAAGCTTGAAAGAATGTTGGCCCAAATTCTCGAAAGCCTCTGAATCTAAAAAATCCTTGACATAGCTTGCCGTTTATTATATAAAACATAACGTTCAACATGGAGAACAAATTTCGAAAAGTCCCGGCAGTAGAGAAATGCTTTAAAATAATAGAGACCTTGGCAAAAGCTCAAACACCCCTAGGAATAACAGAGATTTCAAAGAGATTGGGCTTAAACAAAAGTACCGTTTACAACATAACTTACACCCTCTCTGAGCTTCGCGTTCTTGAATCGCTTCCCTCGGGGAAATTCGCTTTAGGCACTCTCTTTTACAGTTTGGCCAGCATGAGCGCGAGAGGGTCAAATATGATCCACAAGGTACACCCGTACCTCGATCTTATTAAGGAAAAAACAGGCCTATCCGTATTTCTCGGAGTACGGTCGGGCTCCCAAGCCGTACTTATAGATAAAGTGGAAGCCGATTACGGAATAAAGCTTAGCTCGGAAATAGGAATGGTCATGCCACCCCTTGCAGGAGCCGGAATAAAAGCGATGCTTTCTCAACTTCCTGAAGAGAAGATTGACGAGGTTTTGGCAAAGGTAGAGTTCAAACGGTATACCGAAAAAAGTATAGTAGATAGAGAGAAGTATAAAGAGGAGATCCGCAGGGTAAAGAGGGAAGGAGTAGCATACGACTTTGAAGAATATATAGAAGGCATGGTTGGCCTTGCAGTTCCGGTTGCCTCAGGCAGTAGAACTGTGCAATCGGCCATATGGGTTGTGGGCCTTAAAAGCCAGCTTCCCGAAAGTAAAATAACTGATGTCGTTAACCTACTTATTTCCACTGCAAAAGAGATAGACGAGCAAAACAGTCAAAAAGCTCAGAAGGAGTGAAAGCATGAGGTACGCAGAAACAGGTTACTTCTTGGAGATTGACCTATCAACAGGAAACATAGAAAAAGTTGAATCTGATCCAAGCTGGCTTGAGCTTTACATCGGAGGCCAGGGATCGGCAGACAGGATCCTATGGGATAGGGTACCCCCGGAGGTTGAACCTTTTTCTCCGGACAACCTTTTGATTTTTAGTTCCGGGCTACTTTGTGGCACCCCGATCCCAGGCGCAAATAGAACAATCGTCAACACCTTTTCTCCCCAGACCAATCTTCACGCGCATACAATGATGGGAAGCTATTTCGGGCCGGAGATGAAATTTGCGGGATACGACAAGATAATCATTAAAGGAAAGGCCGACAAACTCGTATACATACTCATATACAACGACAAAGTCGAAATAAGAGATGCAAGCCACTTAAAAGGGCTTGGGACGTACGATACTCAGGAAGTTCTAAAAAAAGAACTGGGCTATAGCTTCCAAATAGCAGCTATAGGACCTGCCGGTGAAAATAGGGTCTACTACGCATCGATCGATCACAGCCATGCCAGCGCAGCAAGGGGTGCTGGAGCGGTAATGGGCGACAAAAGGCTCAAGGCGATAGCAATAAGGGGAACGAAAGATGTTTACGTTGCAAATCCAGAAAAAGTTTTTGAGCTTGGAAACAGATTGAGAAA
This sequence comes from Thermodesulfobacteriota bacterium, assembly GCA_025062045.1. Taxonomy (NCBI): domain Bacteria; kingdom Pseudomonadati; phylum Thermodesulfobacteriota; species Thermodesulfobacteriota bacterium. The sequence continues at coordinate 65,804 of JANXAF010000002.1, read as the reverse complement.
GGAGATAGCTGAAAATCCCTTTGTGGGTGACTGGATGGCGGTAGATGAAGACGATAGCTTCCACCATGACAACTTCGCATGGGGAAACGCAAGGGTAAGGAGGAAAGGATATTGGACGCCAGAGATTCAGGAGAGATTCACAAAATTAAAATACGATCATTTGGACAGACAGACCGGATGTTTTAACTGTCCAAAAAAATGCCATAACGTTATATCCTGGCCTGGCAGAAAGAGATTCTCCTACAAATGTTTCGGAAAAGACACGTACCATATGGCAGCATTCCAGGAATTGGACTTTAGTTACGATATACTGGGTGTCGCTCAGAATCTAGGACTAGACTCCTACACAACCCCGCAAGTCATCGCATTTGCCCTTGAGCTCTATGAGGCGGGGATACTGACAGATAACGACCTTCCGGGGATGCCAAAGGATATAAAGGGTCGCTTCTTCTACTTTCTCGATAAAATCGTAAAAAGGGAGGGGATAGGAGACATCCTTGCCGATGGGGTTTATTGGGCTGCAAGGAAGATAGGCAAAGGAGCAGAAGCTTACGATCACAATACCACCAAGAAGTTCGAACAGGTTCCAATAAAACTCGGAAAACTGAACCCACCATACTTCTTAATGATCGCAACCGGTGAAAAGATGAACATAACTCAAATAGAAGGCTCATTTCCGCAGGATCCTCTCCCTACCCGCGAAGAGAGGGAAAAATTTGTAGAGGGTTGGGTTGCGGCAAAGGATGAGAGGTTCAAAAGATGGTTTCTCGAATGGGAAAAGAGGGAGAGAGTGACGATAGAGATGGCCTGCGCCATAACTGAATGGAACGAGGCCATGCACTATATAGACGACGCAACGGGCCTTTGCGGATTTGTGTCTTCCTTTAGGGGTCAGTTCGGTGGGAGAACCGTCTATCATATCCATAACATTCCCCAGATTCTTGAACTTACTACGGGCGTTGAGTTTGATGAGGACAAGGTTTGGACAGTTTACAAAAGAAATAGAAATCTCGTCCGGGCGCTTAACGTGAGGAGGGGTATGAGAAGGGCTGACGAAAAGCCGCCTGAAGACCACTGGGCGGTTAGGAATCCGGAGTACGAACAGATATTACTTGACTGCTACTATGAGTATCAGGGATGGACAAAAGAAGGGATTCCTACGGTTGAGACTTTAAGAAAACTGAATCTGGATTTTGTGGCTGAGGATTTCCTAAAAAGAGGAATTCTCACAGGAAATGATGAGGTTCCAAACGTCTACGAAAAGTACAAAGACATGTATCCTTGGGGGATATAAGGCCAAAGGAGCGCAAAAAGATGGAAGGACAGAGGATAAAAAAGAAGATTAAAGAGATAAGGTTCAATATGGACAAGTGCACAGGCTGTAGATCCTGTGAGATAGTCTGCTCACAGATTCACGCAACGCCAAAATACGCGAGCGTAAACCCTGCAAGGGCGAGAATACGTGTGCTAATAGACGAATTTTCAGATAACTACATAGCGATCAGGGCCGGACAGTACACGGAAGCCGAATGTAACGCCAGAAACGCCTTCACAATAAAGGGCAGGGAATTCAAAACGTGTGAGTTCTGTCCTGCATCCTGTCCTTCAAGGGACTCATTTAAGGATCCGGAATCGGGCCTTCCTTTGAAATGTGACGGGTGTGAAGGTGAAGACACAGACATCCCATTTTGTGTAAAGGAATGCCATCCCGGTGCCCTAACTTACGTTGAAAGAGAAGTCGAGATAGAACCTCGAAAGACAGATGAGCTTACGGTTTCGGTAATGACACTTCTTAGACGACATGGACTTGAGAAGGTTATTGACACGATAGCGAAAGTAGCCAAAGAAATCCAGAGGTAGCCAATGGAAAGGTTCGTCCCCGAAAAAGAGGTTATAGAAGAGATATATAGGTACGGTGGCGAGAGAATAAAGTACTGTTACCAGTGTGGTAAGTGCGATGCCGTATGCCCGTGGAATCGGGTAAGAACTTTAAGTGTAAGGAAGATAATAAGAGATGCCACATTTGGACTTTCGGAGATAGAAAAAGAGGACATCTGGATCTGCACAACGTGTGGAAAGTGTGTTCTTCTGTGTCCTAGGGATGTAAGGCAAATAGAGGATATGGTTGCCTTAAGGAGAATGGCAACATCTTACGGAGTTTTTCCAGCTTCAGTAAAAACTTATAGACAGGTTGCCACGTACCTTACATCTTCGGGAAACCCATTCAATGAAGATCCGAAAGAACGTTCAAGATGGGCAGAAGAGCTCCATGTGCCGACTTACGAAGAAGGGATGGAAATTCTTTTATTCGTCTGCTGCTATATGTGTTACGATCCGAGGCTTAAAAATGTAGCTAAAGCCCAGGTTCAATTGCTTAAGAAGGCGAAAGTGGATTTCGGTATTTTAGGGGATTTTGAGATGTGCTGCGGAGAAAGTATAAGAAAGACTGGAAACGAAGATGTATTTAAAAGGCTTGCCAAAGAAAACATAAAAAGATTCGTCGACTTTGGTGTAAGAAGAATAGTTACCTCCTCTCCCCACTGCTACTACACTTTCAAATACGAGTATCCCATCTTTGGGGCGAGTTTCGAAATCGTCCACATATCTGAGTACATATATAAGCTCATAGAGTCAAAAAGACTCTCCATAGATAAAAAGATGAATGGATGTGCTGTCTATCACGATCCATGCTATCTAGGGCGACACAGTGGCATTTTCGAGGAACCGAGGAAGGTGTTAGCGTCGGTTGACTCTCTTAAAGTCTTGGAATTTCGGGAGAATAGAGCTTCGAGTCTCTGTTGCGGAATGGGTGGTGGAAGGATATGGGCGGAGACTGAAAAAACTGAGAGATTCTCGAATATAAGGGTAAAAGAGGGGGTAAGACTAGGCGTGAACTACATTGTGAGTGCATGTCCTTACTGTATTACTGCGTTAGAAGACAGTAGATTGGTTCTAGGATATGAAGAAGGCTTGCAGATTAAGGATCTGACAGAGATTATAAATGAGGTAACTTGAAAGAAGGGGAAGAAAGGTGAGAGGGGAAATAATAACGAAGGAAAGGATACTAGAACTCATTAAAGACTTTGAGAGGAAAAAGATTGCGGATGTAATGGTTGTGGGAGGTGGCATAAGTGGAATTCAGGCTTCTTTAGATCTTGCTTCGTCAGGTTTTAGGGTCTATCTCGTTGAAAGGGCTCCTGGAATAGGCGGACACATGGCGAAGCTGGACAAAACGTTTCCTACGAACGATTGCTCAATGTGCATAGAGTCTCCTAAACTTGTGGAGTGTAGCAGACATCCAAACATAGAGATTCTAACTTACACTGAGATCGAAAAAGTCGAAGGAGAATATCCTGAATTTACTGTGACACTAATAAAAAAGCCTAGGTACATAGATGAGAGTAAATGCACGGGATGTGGGCTTTGCACCGAGTTCTGTCCGATAAAAGTGGATGACGAATACAACGAGAGGCTCTCCAAAAACAAGGCGATCCACGTTTATTTCTCTCAGGCGGTTCCCCTTGTTGCATACATAGAGAGGGACAACTGTCTTTACCTTGGTGGTGAAAAATGTTCAATATGTGCGGGAGTATGTAAGAATAGAGCGATAGACCTTTTTCAAAAGCCGAAAAGGGAGGAGATAGAAGTAGGAGCGATAATACTCGCACCGGGATTTGAAGTCTTTGATCCCTTTCTTACAGCCGAGTTTGGATACGGACTTTACGAAAACGTAATAACGAGCCTCGAATACGAAAGACTACTCTGTTCAACCGGTCCCTATGAGGGGGAGATATTAAGGAGATCGGATAAGACTCATCCGAAAAAGGTTGCCTGGATACAGTGTGTTGGATCAAGAACTGTAAGGGAACCCGGATCTCCTTATTGTTCATCAGTATGCTGTGCCTATACGCAGAAACAGGTGATCCTTACAAAGGAGCACGAACCGGAGTGTGAATGCGTGGTCTTTCATAATGATATAAGGGCCTTTGGAAAAGACTTCGAAAGGTTTTATGAGAGAGCGTCGAACCTTAGTGGTGTTCGGTTCATAAGGAGCTATGTCTCTTTGGAACGTGAAGTCGAGGAGACGAAAAACCTAAGAATCAAATATGCCACAGAAGAAGGAGTAAAGGAAGAAGAGTTCGATATGGTGGTACTCTCGGTCGGGCTCAGGCCTCCTCAAGGACATGACGAACTTGCAAAAAAGTTTGGAATCGAGCTTAACGGATACGGATTCTCCAAATCCTCACTTTCGAACCCGATCAAAAGTTCAAGGCCCGGCATATTTGTAAGCGGCGCATTTCTTGGCCCCATGGACATTCCAGAATCGGTAGTTTCAGGAAGTGGTGCCGCAAGCCAGTGCGGAGAGTTACTGACAATAAGGAGAAACCTTCTAACGAAGGAGAGGGTTTACCCAGAAGAAAGGGATACCAAAGGTGAGGAGATCCGAGTCGGGGTGTTTGTGTGCCACTGCGGCGCCAATATAGGTAGGGTTGTCAATGTGCCGGAAGTGGTTGAATTTGCGTCAAAATTAAAATACGTCGTACATGCCCAAGAGTCCATATTTGCGTGCTCCACTGATACCGCAAAGGAAATAGCGGAAGTCATAAAGGAAAAAAAATTAAACAGAGTGGTTGTCGCTGCATGTACACCGAGAACCCACGAACCCCTATTTCGTGATACGCTAAGGGAAGGGGGAATCAATCAGTATTTCTTCGAGATGGCTAACATAAGAGAGCACTGTTCATGGGTCCATCCCAAAGAGAAAAGACTTGCCACAAAAAAAGCCAAAGACATAGTAAGAATGGCAGTTGCGAGGGCTGTGCATCTTGCACCTCTTGAGGAGCTGAAACTGCCCATTGACAAAAGGGCTCTGGTCGTTGGCGGCGGTATCGCCGGAATGGTCTGCTCGCTAAGCATAGCGAGACAGGGCTATGAGGTTTATCTTATTGAGAAGGAGAAAGAGCTTGGGGGATACGCAAAAAAGCTCTACTTTACCTTAGATGGGTTCGACATTCGATCTTACACCGAGGAGCTTATAAGACAGGTTCATTCTGATCCCAGGATCCATGTGAGGACGAATTCGGAGATCGTGGATGTGTCAGGATACATCGGGAATTTTGAGACACGGATAAGGACAAAGGACCAAATCTCTGTCATAAAACATGGGGTTGCGATAATAGCTGTCGGGGCGGAAGAGCTAAAGCCTAATGAGTACGGATACGGCACGCTCAAATCTGTGTTAACAAACCTGGAATTTGAGGAAGTGGTGGCAAAGGATGACGTGATTTTAAAAGAAGCAAATTCAATAGTTATGATCCAGTGTGTCGGTTCAAGGAATAGGGAGAGGAATTACTGTAGCAGAATCTGCTGTAGCCATTCGATTAAAAATGCATTGAAGGTGAAAGAGAGATATCCCGACAAAGACATATACATCCTCTTTAGGGATATGAGGACATATGGGTTCTTTGAGGAGTATTATAGGGAAGCCCAGGGTAAGAACGTTCGCTTCATACGGTATGATGTCGAAAGACCGCCAGAACTTAAAGTCCAAACATTTAATGGAAAGGAATTGATGAAAATAGTTGTTCTGGATCGAATCATGAAGAAAGAGCTCGAGCTGGAAGCTGATATACTCGTTCTTGCTTCGGCTGTAGTTCCTTCCAAGAAGAACCGTGAGATTTCAAAGTTTTTTAAAGTTCCCTTGAACCCGGACGGATTCTTCCAAGAGGCCCATGTGAAGCTAAGGCCTGTCGATTTCTCCGCGGAAGGAGTATTTTTGTGCGGAATGGCCCATTATCCAAAACACATAAACGAGACTGTAAATCAAGCATATGGTGCGGCAGGAAGGGCGATAACAGTTCTTTCGAGTGAATATGTTTATGCTTCTGGATCCGTGTGCGAAGTGGACGAAGACGCGTGTGTGTCTTGTGGTGCTTGCATATCTGTGTGTGCTTACGGCGCAGTAGACTTTTACGAGACGGAAAAAGGAAAGAAGGCTAAAGTCAATCCAGTTTTATGCAAAGGCGATGGACTTTGCTGTGCTAAATGTCCGACGAACGCTATCCAGCTTAAGCATTTCACAGATAATCAACTTTTGACACAGATAAGAGAGGGGCTTAAGGCTTATAAGGAAAAGGACTAGGAGGGAAGATGAACACCTTCGAATACGCACCAAAACTAATAGGCTTTGTTTGTTTTTGGTGAGGGTACGGGGCAGCCGATCTGGCTGGAGTTTCCAGGCTGCAATACCCCCCAGATATCAGGTTAATCCGTGTAATGTGCACAGGAAGGGTTGACCCTTCCTTCGTGATAACATCCCTAAAGGAAGGGGCAGACGGGATCATAATAGTAGGCTGTCTTCCTGGGGAATGCCATTATGCAACGGACGGGAATCTGCACGCTTACGCCATGACACTGCTTTTAAAAAGAATCTTCGGCTTTATAGGGTTAGATCCCAAAAGGCTAAGGATGGAGTTCCTCTCGTCGGCAGAAGGGGTGAGATTTGCGGAGGTCATGAATAGTTTCATCAAAGAGATGAAGGATTTAGGCCCAATAGGAAAGAAAGAAAATTTGGCACAAGAAGTCCTTACCGAAAGGCTAGATGCGGTACTCAGTCTCTTACCATATATAAAGCTGGTTGAGAGGGAAAGACTGAGGTTCCCTGAAAATAGCGTAAAGGCCATAGATGAACTTTTCAATGATAGGGATGTAGAGAGGATGATCGAGAAGCTTATACTCGACAAGATAAGGATGGTCCTTATCCTAAGATCAAGAAAGAAAGGAATAGACCCCAAAGCTTGGCTAGAAGAATCTCGTGAATTGGAAATGCGTAAGGCCATTAAGCTTTTGGGAGAGTTAGAAAGGGAAGGATTTTTAATATCAGAGACCAGAAGGAGCCCAAGATGGAGTGGCTAGATAGAATAATTGCCAAGTATAACGGTAAACGAAATTACCTCGTAGAGATGCTAATAGACATCCAGCATGAGAAAGGTTACATTCCTAGGGAGTCCGTCTTCTATCTTGGCGAAAAACTATCTTTGCCACCGGGCGAGATATTCCGAATGGCGAGTTTCTATAAAGCCTTTAGTTTAATACCGCGTGCTGACCACACCGTTAAGGTATGCATGGGTTCTTCTTGCTGCTTCCGGGGAGGCAAAAAGATACTGGAGGAACTAAAAAACTTGCTAGGAATTGAGGAAGGGGAGACGACTCTCGATATGAAATTTAAGCTTGAAACATCGTCTTGCTCTGGGAGATGCGCTCTTGGGCCAGAAATAGAAGTGGATGGTGAAGTTTACGTGGGGATAAAGGCCGAGGACTTAAAGAATGTAATCGAAAAGATCCTTTGAAAAAAGGAAGGACTATGCAACGGATAAATTCTTACCAAGAGTTTCTCGAGCTCAAAAAGATACTTGAGTCTCGTCTAACCCTTATGGAAAAGACGATCTCCGTTTGTGGAGGTGCGGCGTGTCGAGCGTTATCGGGTCCGAAGATTGCTCATCTCCTAAGGGAAGGAATAGAAAAAAAAGGGCTCAAAGGTAAGGTAGAAGTCAAGCTTACGGGTTGTCATGGATTCTGTTCTTCTGGGCCGAGCATCATAATTTATCCCGAAGAGATATGCTATCTCCAAGTTAAAGTGGAAGATGTGGAGGAAATAATAGAAGAGACATTACTTTCTGGAAGGATAGTGGAAAGACTCACCTACGAAGACCCAGCTTTAGGTAGGATCCAAAAACTAAAGGAGATCCCATTTTACAAAAAGCAGACGAGATACATTCTCGAATATAATTCCAGAATCGATCCCACAAGCATTGAGGATTACATAGCAATAGGTGGATATTCTGCTTTGGCTAAAGCACTCTTTGAGATGTCGCCGGATGGAATTCTCGAAGAGATAAAAAAGGCAAATCTCCGAGGTAGGGGAGGAGGTGGATTTCCGGCTGGTCAGAAGTGGGAGACAACTAAAAACGCAAAAGGAGAAATAAAATATGTCATCGTAAACGCCCACGAGGGCGAACCCGGTGCCTACATGGACAGGGCGATCCTAGAAGGGAATCCACACCTAGTCCTTGAAGGTTTGATAATAGGTGCGTATGCCATAGGTGCGAAAGAGGGCTTTATATACTTGAGACATGACTCGCCGAGCTTAAAAAGGAACGTGGAAGTGGCATTAAAGAGAGCAAAAGAGTATGGGTTTGTCGGGAAAAACATAATGGGAAGTGGTTTCGATTTTGATGTAGAGATCCATTTGGATATAGGGATATTCGTTTCAGGCGAATCGAGTGCGCTTATGAGATCGATAGAAGGGAGGGTCCCGGAACCGAGGCCAAAATACATAAGGACTTCCGTAAGTGGGATATACGAGAGACCGAGCAATCTCAATAACGTTGAAACGTGGGCAAATGTTCCTCTAATTGTGGCAAAAGGATCCGAATGGTATTCGGCTATAGGGACAGAAAAAAGTAAAGGAACGAAACTCATATCGCTTTCTGGAAAAATAAAGAACGCTGGTGTTATTGAAGTTCCCTTCGGAATTACACTCAGAGAGATAGTCTACGAGATTGGTGGGGGAACAACAAACGGAAGGGCTCTAAAGGCTGTCCATCTAGGATCGGCGATGGGCGGATCGATCCCCAAAGATTTGATCGATCTGCCGTTGGACTTCGATACTTTGGCTGAGTATGGAGCTCCAATAGGAGCGGGAGGGCTTCTTGTTCTTGATGAGACAGACGATATGCTGGAAGTAGTTCTCTACTTTTTAGACTTCTTGTCTGGTGAATCGTGTGGGAAATGCGTTCCATGTAGGGAAGGGATAAGGCAGATAAAAAACTTGCTAAACAGGATAAGAGAGGGTAAAGGCACGAAAAAAGACATAGAGACCATAAAAGAAATATGCGACGCTCAAAGAAAGGCATCCCTTTGCGCGCTTGGAAGAACTGCATCGTATCCCCTTGAGAACGCTCTCAAATACTTTTGGCACGAGTTTGAATCGAGATTAAAAAGAGAGGGTTAATGATGTCAGACGTAAAAATAGTCATAGACGGAAGGGAAGTTAAGGCAGAAAAGGGTACGACGATTCTAGATGTAGCTTTTAAAGAAGGGATAGAGATTCCGACTCTATGTTACAGGAAAGATCTAGAACCTTACGGTGGTTGCAGGCTCTGCACCGTGGAGATAGAGACGAAAGGAAGAATAACTTATGTTGTATCATGTCTTTATCCAGTTGAAGAGGGACTTATTGTGAGGACAAGGACACCTCAAGTCGAAAAGATAAGAAAAATCATCGTGGAACTTTTACTCGCCCGAGCTCCTGAAGCCCCCGAACTCAAAAAGCTCAAAGAGGAGTATCAGGCCGAAGACGGTAAATTTCCAAAAGAACCTGTATTCTGCATACTTTGTGGTTTATGTGTTAGATACTGTGCGGAGATCAAGAAAAAGTACGCTATTACTTTTATGGAAAGCGGGCTAAAAAGAGAAGTCCGTTTTATACCAGAAGTGGCATCTAAAGAGTGTGCCAGGTGCAAAGAATGTTTTCCCCTCTGTCCAACTTCTTATCTCCAAGCGCTTTATCTTCTTACATCGATATTTTCCTCAGAATCACTTACTCAGGTAGTGAAAGGCTGATAGAAGCTGATCCTTTGTTCCAATGTAGATTAGGATATCGCCCTCTCTTATTGGAAGGTCAGGGTCTGGATTAAGTATATTAGTTTCGTTTCGCCTTACCGCTATAATCGTAGCGCCCGTTTTTGCCCTGAGATCGATATCCCTTATCGATTTACCGCAAATCCAAGAGTCCTTTTCGACAAAGTAACTATCCATTTCAAGCCCCTCCACCACGAAGCACTCCAAACCAACCCTCGTTTTGGCAAGTGTGTCAGCCCTTAGGGTTTTGTACCCGTCGCTTCTTATAGTTTCTATCTTTTCTAAAATCTTGTTTCTTGGAACGCCAAAGTGGTGTAGTACGCGCCCGAAGATTTCGAGAGATGTTTCAAACTCCTCAGGAATCACCTCATCTGCCCCAAGCGCCAGAAGTTCTTCCATCTCTGATACGTAGCGTGTTCTTACAATTATGTGTAGTTTTCGGTTTTCCATCCTTGCGATTTCTACTATCCTTTTGGTAGCTATCGGATCTGAAATCGCAACGACAAGGACTTTCGCGAACCGTATACCCAATTTTCTTAAAATCTCGGGACTTGTTCCATCACCGTAGTATATGGGTTCGCCTCTTTTACGCGATTTCCTGACAGTTTCGGGATTAAGCTCAAGAATTACGTAGGGTATCTGGGACTCTTTAAGAACTCGTGCCAAATTTCTTCCGTTTAAGCCAAAACCTATTATGATTACGTGGTTTGTCTTTCTTACCGGTATCTCCCCATCCTTCAATCTACTTGTCTTTTCGAGAAAGTAAAATGGTCTTCTCTTGGTAAGAAAATCCACGAAACCAGGTGTATACTTCATAGTTACAGGAGTAAGTAGCATTGACACTACGGTTATCGTTATAAAAGTCTGATATTCAAAATCATCGATCAAACCCGCCATCTTTCCGGCAAAGGCGAGAATAAAGGAGAACTCTCCTATCTGGGCGAGAAAAAAACCTGCCCTAAGGGTGATCTTCAATGACCTCAAATATGGGTAGATTGTAAAAAAGATTGCAGAGGCTTTAATAAAAATGACGGTGCCAACGAGTAGAAGCCCCTCAAAAAACCTTAGTTTCAAAAAGTCGAGATCGAGGAGCATCCCCACGGAAATGAAAAATATCCCCGAAAATATCTCTTTGAACGGAAGCATATCAGAAAGAACCTGCGAAGAATATTCTGACTCTGAGATCAAAACTCCTGCAAGAAATGCCCCCAGGGCTAAGGAAAGACCGAGTTTCGATGTAAAGTAAGCAGTACTCATGCATATAAGGACGGTGACAAGGATGAAAAGTTCTCTCATGCGCGTCTTTCCTATTTCGTGGAGGAGGTAGGGAACAGCAGTTCTTGAAAAAGTAAAAACGAAAAAGAGTATGAGAATCGATTTAAAAAGAGTGAAAATGTAGCCTCCTGCAAGTTGGATTTCTGCCTCGGAAAAAAGCCTTGTGAGGAGCATAAAGGGAATAACGCACAGATCCTGGAATAGAAGAATCCCGACACATATCCTTCCGTGTCTCGTATTCAACTCGCCTTTTTCGGCAAGTAGCTTCATTACAATGGCTGTGCTACTCAAACTTATGACGAACCCGTAAAAGATGGAACTTGTAAGTTTTGTGTCAAGAATGAAGTAGCCGAAAAACGTACATATTGCCGTTGTGGAAAGTATTTGGAGAGAACCGAATAAAAAGACTTCCTTTTTTAAAGCCGAAAGTTTGCTTAAAGAAAACTCAATTCCAATAGTAAACATAAGAAGGATAATCCCGATCTCAGCCGTCATTTCCACATCCTTTATGTCTTTGATGAGAGCAAGCCCATAGGGCCCTATAATAGTGCCAGCTAAAAGGAAACCAACAATGGATGGAAGCTTTACTTTTCCAAGGAGGTATATTATCGATGCGGATATTCCAAAAACGACAAGGACAGACTCGAAAAATTCGTAGGCCATAAAAGAATGTTAGCATTCGGGACCGATCTTGTAAATCGAACGACGTGATAGAATAGTTTAACGATCTTATTGCCCAACTAGATGGAGTAAGGATTAGGTCAAAAAATTCTTTTCTCGAGACTCAATTTAGCACGTCCTTAGGCGTTCTAACCGTCGACGAAGGCACATCTTTGAGGGCTTTTAATTCAAAGAAAAAATTGGGTCAAGCCAGAAAGACGAAATACTAAAGACTGCACGGATAGCTGTAGCCCTTAGCTTTAGACAAAAAGGACATTGGGAGAGTCTCATTTTGCCTCTGGAAGCATGCTTGATCTTTGAAGATCAAGTTCCACATTCAAAAATGGTCTTGACACTCAAGATACCCTCTGATATGATAGGTTGTTAACAGTTTCACAAACCAGAAAGAAAGGAGTGAATGAGATGGACTTTAGAATTTCTGAAGAACTCGAGCAAATGAGAAAGATGGCTTACGAGTTCGCACTCAAACACATAAAACCTACAATGGAAGAGGATGAGAAGGAACACAGATTCCGTCCTGAAATTGTGAAAAAGATGGGCGAGCAAGGAATGTTTGCGTGTATAGCTCCTGAAAAATACGGAGGACTCGCACTTCCCGAGGGGCACCTGGCTGCAACTCTCATGACTATCGAAGTTGCAAGAGTGAGCCCTTCATACGGATTGCCGTTCAATCTGCAGATGAATGGGCCCCAGACGGTCCTTCTAAAATACGGTACGGAAGAGCAGAGGGAAAAGTATTTGCCCGGACTAATTGCTGGAACTCTAAAAGGCTGCTTCGCAATAACTGAACCTAACTCGGGATCTGACGTAGCGAGCATGAGAACAACTGCTACCGAAGTAGATGATGGCTTCATTCTCAATGGAACGAAAACATGGATATCCGGTGTTCCGTACGTTGATGTGGGTATAGTCTATGCGATGACTGACAGGTCCGCAAAGCATAAAGGGATGTCCGCATTCATCGTTGATTTTAACACTCCTGGTATAACCCAGAGAGCCATAGAGACTAAACTTGGGCTTTTCTGCGCTCCAACGGGAGAAATATTCTTCGAAGACGTAAAGATCCCTAAAAGTGCTTTGATTGGCCAGAAAGGACAAGGGTTCGAAATCTGTATGTACATGTTGAACTTTACGCGGCTTAGTTCAGCAGCAAGAGCAGTAGGCGTTGCCCAGACTTGTATTGAAGAGGCTGTCAAATACGCAAACGAAAGGGAGCAGTTCGGTCAGCAGATAGGTAAATTCCAGATGATTCAGGAGCAGATAGCCAGAATGTACGTAGAACACGAGGCAGCAAAGCTTCTCGTCCTAAGAGCGGCATGGCAGAAGGATCAGGGCATCAACAACACCTTGGAGACATCGGTTGCCAAGTACTACGCGGCTGAATCAGCGAATTTCTGCGCCTCCGAAGCTATAAAGATTTTTGGCTCTTACGGATACTCTACGGAGTATCCTGTGGAAAGATTCTTTAGGGACGCAAAGTCCTATCAAATCGTAGAAGGTACTTCGAATATACAAAAAATGATCATTGCCCAGTACGTCTTGGGTTATAGAAAGGCCTAAGTTAAGTGTCAAGGAGGTAGTTATGGCGACAGAGGTTACCGTACCAATGGTTGGAAAGATTGTTAAAGTTCTAGTAAATGTTGGGGACAAGGTAAATGAGAACGACGAAATCGCTGTCTTAGAAGCGATGAAGATGGAAATGCCTATTGTCGCACCCTGCTCTGGCACGATAAAGGAGATCAGGGTAAAACCCGGCGACGATGTGGAAGCGGATTCGGTTCTTGCTGTCATCGAGTGAAGAAGAGGCAATGGCATGCTGGTTGCTGGTCTAGATATAGGTTCGATTACGACCGAAGCACTCCTTTTTGAAAAGGAAAAAGGCATAGTGAACTACACGATAATGCAAACCGGTGCAGACTCAAAAAAGACGGCGGAAGAAGCACTCGAAAAGGTGTTGGCGTACCCTAAAAAGAGCATGGAGGACTTATCCTACATAATTGCAACAGGTTGCGGAAGGAAAAGAGCAACTTTTGCCAATGATACAGTGACAGAGATAACCTGTATCGCGAGGGGCGCCAACTACCTTTTCCCCGACGCCAAAACAGTGATAGACATAGGTGGTCAGGACACAAAGGTAATAAGGATAGATAATAAGGGAAGGGTTGTTGAATTCGAAATGAACGATAAATGTGCGGCAGGTACGGGAAGGTTTCTCGAAGTCATGGCCCATGCTCTGAATGTGGACATAGACAAAATTGGTGGTATATCGCTTAAGCACAAAAAAGAGATAAGCATAAGTAGCATATGTACAGTCTTTGCGGAATCAGAGGTGATCTCCCTCTTAAGCGAAGGAGAGGAGCTGGAAGATATCCTTTACGGGATACACAAGGCCATCGCCGATAGAACGCTGGGTCTAATAAATAGGCTAGGTGGCATTGAAAAAGAGGTGGTAATGACAGGAGGGGTTGCAAAAAACATCGGTGTTGTTAAGGCCCTTGAATCTGCCCTAGGCGTGGAAATTAAAGTCTACTTTGAACCTCAGATAGTTGGGGCCTTAGGCGCCGCCTTAATCGCTCTGGAAAGGGCAACCTGAATTTAGTCCTCAAAGAGAGCCCTAGCGAATTCTTTTGCAGAAAAAGGGGAGAGGTCCTCAAGCTTTTCTCCCGTGGCTACGTATCTTATAGGAATCTTAAAACGCTCTGCAATCGGCAAGATAAATCCCCCCTTTGCAGTACCGTCGAGCTTTGCCACTGTCAATCCTGTCACGTGCAGAGCATCGTGGAAAGATTTTACCTGCTGGATCGCATTCTGCCCGTTTGTTGCATCCAAAACGAGCATGGTCTCGTGGGGTCCTTCACTTATCTCCTTGGCAATCACCCTTTTTATCTTTTTAATCTCTTCCACAAGGTTATGCTTTGTATGTAACCTTCCTGCCGTATCAAGAATAACAACGTCCATTTCTCTAGCCTTTGCAGCCTTCAATGTATCGTATGCCACACTTGCAGGGTCAGAACCTTCTCTACTTTTGACGATATCTACCCCAACCCTCTGGGCCCATATGGAGATCTGATCAATTGCTGCTGCTCTGAAGGTATCGCAAGCACCCAGAAGCACACTCTTTTTTTCGTCTTTTAATCTTTTTGCCAATTTGGCTATGGTTGTCGTTTTTCCAACACCGTTTACACCAAGTGTCAGAATCACAAAAGGTTTAAAATTGTCCACATAGAGTGGTTCTTCAACCTTCTTAAGGATCTCTTCGACTAAGTCTCGAAGAGCAACTTTTAACTGTTTTTCATCCTTTATGTATCCCCTCTTCCATCTCTCCTTTAACTGCTCTACAAGCCTTGAAGATGTATCGACACCACAGTCGGAAAGGATGAGGGCTTCCTCTATCTCATTAAAAACACTTTCATCGAATGTGCCCCTTATGGCCCATTCGATTCTCGTCTTAATCTGATCCCTTGTCTTCTTTAGTCCCTCTTTTAGCTTTTCAAAAAGTGACATAGCTTATGGACTATAAGGTTTTCCGCAGACATTACAGATACCGTTCTCATTTATTGTTCCAATACAAGTTTCGTCGCTGCAAAGAATCCGACTTTCAAAGTCTTCACTTTCCGATGGAAGCTCATTACCACATTCGTAACAGTATTGGCCAAGGACGTAGACATTCTTTCCACAGTTCGGACATTCAATCTTTGTTATTCTCTCTTGGCAATCCGCACAGAGCATCTTTCACCTCATCCTGACTACTTTTATTACCTTGTTATTTTTAAATTCGACAATTAGGGTGCCCCCTCTGTCAGGTAAAATTTTCCAGGAGGGCCTGTACGTCCAAAGGATTGTACCATAAGAAGTCATGCTTATTGAAGTGGGTTCGCCAAGCGAACTCCTTACCTCCTCTTGAGTCATACCCACTGTTATTGCTATAGACCTTTCGGGTCTTATTTGGGGACCAGAGCAACCAAAGATGAAAAAGAGAAAAAAAATTACAAGCCAAGTTTTCAACATTTTTTGTTGAAATCTTGTTGATAAAATGTACTGATTCATTTTTAAGTGCTCAATTTTACAAGAGTATTTCAACTTCCTGCCCCTGCCAAAGACCGGCCTCTAAAATAACATCTAAAACTCACTTTCTCAAGTAAGAAGATGTTTTTTTTCCGCTTTTTTCAGTCTTTCCATCATTGCACGACCGAGACCAACTTCTGGAATCTTTTCAGCGTAAATTATCTCTACGTCATCTCTGTCGAGCTCCAAAAGATAGGAAAAGAAGTTAAAAGCTGCCTCTTTTAAGTCCCCAGTCTTACTGAGTACTCTTATGTATTTGGCATTAACCTTTTTTTCTGGTTCTTTAAAGGCGAGATAGGAGGACAGAGGATTTTCTACCATCTCTGGGCCATCAACTATTTTTAAGGGTTTATGTGGTGCGTAGTGGTAGGGAAGCTGTCCGGGTGAACGGTATTTTTCTGTTCCCGAATGGGCGAACACAATCTCTCCGAACTCTGAAAGTTCCTCAATCGCTATTGCACCCAACCTGTAAACTGTTATCCTTTGTCCCTCCACGGATATAACGGTCGATTCGATCCCGAATACCGTATCTCCTCCATCGATTATGAGAGGAATTCTGTTCCCTAGAAGCTTTGCCACATGGGAGGCCTTTGTTGGACTTATGTATCCAAATGGATTTGCGCTAGGTGCGGCGATCGGTCTCCCGAAGGATTCTATAAGCCTTTTAGCAATAGGATGGGAGGGCATACGTACAGCGACGGTGGAAAGACCCGCTGTTACTATGTCTGGAATTTTTTCATTCTTTTCTAGAATGATAGTTAAGGGTCCTGGCCAGAACCTTTCCGCTATCCTTTTTGCCTCTTCCGGAAATCCTTTCACTATTTGCCGCACCCATTCGTAATCGGAAACATGAACGATTATCGGGTCAAAACGCGGCCTCCTTTTTACTTCGAAAATCTTAAGGACAGCGTGTGGGTTTAAGGCATCAGCACCGAGTCCATAGACCGTTTCTGTTGGAAAAGCGACGATCTCGCCCTTTTTTAAGAGATCGCAAGCTATTTGAAAAGCGGAGTAATCGTCTCCCTTTAAAATTTGCATGGAAAAATATACTCCGTTTTTAAACGGCGAGTCAAAAAATGTTAGAACAGTCGTATTCTCTTTTCACTTGACATCTTTGAAGAAAAAGTAATAAAGATAGATCAAACAATGTTTAAAGGAGGGGATCATGAGGAAACTTTCTTATGCTCTGCTCGTTGGTTTAATGTTTCTTTTCCTTGCGGATTCTGTTCTCTGTGCACCGGCAATCGAGCTCAAATGGGCCAACTACTTCCCTGTGGTTGCGAGGCAGTCGAAGATTTGTGAAGAGTTCATAAAGGACATCGAGGCAAGAACAGGGGGGAAGGTGAAATTCAGCTATTTCCCCGCAGGTACGCTTCTTAGCCCAGCCAAGATGTATGATGGGGTTGTCCAGGGTATAGCGGATATAGGATTCTCTCACATCGCTTACACACCTGGCAGATTTAAGGTCACAGAAGTCCTCGATATGCCACTCGGTTTTCCAAATGCTTGGGTGTCGAACCACGTGGTCAACGATTTCTTCAAAAGATTTAGACCTAAGGAATGGGATGATGTACATGTTCTCACTCTCCACAGTTCTCCTATAAACGTAATGATGGTTGCGACAAAACCAGTCTATAAGCTCGAGGATTTGAAGGGGCTTAATATCAGGGCGATGGGTTACATAGCCGATGTCGTTTCTGCTTTAGGTGCAACACCGAGGGGCGTTGCCGCTCCGGAGACGTACGATGCGATACTAAAAAGGGTAGTAGATGGAGTTTATATCCCTATGGAGACATTCAGAGCCTTCAGATTTGCAGAGGTCATAAAATACACGACGGAGTGTTGGGGCATCGGACAGCAGTATAACTTCTATATCGTCATGAATAAGGATACGTGGAGAAAACTTCCTGACGACGTAAAGAAAGTCTTTAACGAATATCCATTCCAGGAAAAGCTGGCTACAATGTGGAATGAAATAGACATCGATGGAAAACAGCTAGGTATGGAGAAAGGGATCCAGTTTATCACTCTCTCCCCTGAAGAGGAAAAAAGATGGATAAAGGCTGCCGAAACGGTGATTGACAAGTACATAAAATCAATGGTGGCCGCTGGTTATTCCGAGAGGGATGTGAGGGGATGGATCTCCTTTGTGAAGGAAAGGATTGACTACTGGTTGAAAAAGCAAAGGGAGCTTAAGATAAAGTCAACGACTGGTCCAGACGACGTAAGGATAAAGTAGTGCACTGATGGGAACGTTAGAGAAGCTAACGAGACGGGTAAGCAGATACATGGAGGGCATAGGGGCCATCTTCTTCCTTATCATGTTTTTTGCAAATTTAGTCGACGTTGTGGGCGCTAAATTCTTTAGATGGCCCCTGCCAGGGGCATTAGAGATAATAAGCTTTGCCCAGGTAGTGGCGATAGCTTTTGCGATCGCCTTTGGCCTTTTCATAGGAACCCACTTAAAGATCGAATTTATCTCTGAAAAGTTGCCTTTTTATGTAAAGAAAATTTTGGATATCTTTGTCTCTTTTTGCTGTCTTATCCTCTTTTTGGTCCTCCTAGTCTACGGTCTTAAGTATGCGAGATCTCTTCAGCTTTCCGGTGAGATTGGATCAGTATCTAAATTGCCATTATACCCATTTGCTTACGCCTTTGCTTTAAGTACAATCCCGGTCATTCTCTTCTACCTTTTAGAAGTTGTAAAAAATGTGAGGATGAAGAGATGAGCCCAGAAACGGTAGGTATAATCGGAATAGGGGTCCTTGTTTTATTTTTTGTAATAAGGATGCCTATTGCTTTCTCAATGGCGTTTGTAGGATTTCTGGGTTTTTCCTATGTAACATCATTAAAAACAGGTCTTGCCATTCTCCCCAGAAACATCTTTGAGCAGCTCACATCTTACTCTATTAGTGCCATTCCGATGTTCATCCTCATGGGTTACTATGCTTTTTCTGCAGGACTTGGTTCGAGGCTTTACGATGCGGCCTACAAAGTATTTGGCCACATAAGGGGTGGGTTAGCTATCGCCTCAATATTTGCGTGTGCTGCCTTTGGGGCTATTTGTGGGTCTTCTACTGCCACAGCTGCTACTATGGGAAAGCTTGCACTTCCCGCTATGAAAAAGTATGGATATAACGATACGCTTGCAACGGGCTGCATTGCAGCTGCGGGAAGTTTGGGAATACTAATACCGCCAAGCGTAATATTTTTGATTTACGGATTCATGACGGAACAGTCCATCGGCAAGCTTTTTATCTCTGGTATATTGCCAGGTATTCTCCTCGCAATCCTTATGAGCGTAGCTGTAATAATAATATGCTACAAAAACCCTACATACGGGCCGAAGGGAGAAAGATCAACGCTAAAAGAAAAGGTCATAGCCTGTCTTAGGATCATGGATGCTGTGGGCCTTTTTATTCTTGTCGTTGGTGGACTCCTTTTTGGTTTTTTTACACCCACTCAGGCAGGAGGAATAGGAGCAGCTGGTGCTTTAGTACTTGGTCTTCTAAGAAGAGAGGTTACATGGGATTCCTTTGTGCAAAATACGAGGGAAGCCCTAAGGACCTCTTGTATGATCCTTACGATAATTGCCTGTGCCACTGTTTTTGGAAAATTTGTAACTATTTCTAAGTTGCCTCTCCTTATATCTAACTGGGTTTCATCCCTTGAGGTCCCGCCCTTTGTCATTATGCTTGTCATAATCGCCATATACCTTGTGGGTGGATGTTTCATAGACGCTATTCCGCTTATCATTCTTACGATCCCTATCCTTTATCCTATTGTTCTTAATTTAGGATATGATCCCATATGGTTTGGGGTTATAATCGTGCTTGTCACATGCATGGGTGTCGTTACCCCGCCCGTCGGGGTTAATGTCTATGTGATAAAGGGAATTGCCAAGGATGTTCCACTAGAGCAGATATTCAAAGGCATATTCCCGTTCCTTATAGCCATGATTGTTGCTTCTATAATACTCCTTTTTTACCCACCAATTGCAACTTTCCTTCCGTCGTTTGTGAAGTGAAAAGATGGGGCGCATCTCCCTTCTGGACTACAAAGTTCCAGATTTTTTTAACCAGGTTGATCTACTCCTCGAAAGGCATATAAGGGAAGAAAGGGGAGGAAATGTCGCTATCTACTATGGAGATCAAGGAATAACCTACGCTGATCTTTATCTGTCCGTTAATAGACTCGGAAACAGCCTAAAAAATTTAGGGATAGAACCCGAAGATAGGATCCTCATCATTCTTAACGATTCCCCCGAATTCATAACTGCCTATCTTGCATCGATGAAGATAGGAGCCGTCCCTTGTCCTGTGAACACGCTCGCCCAGCCGAAAGATTACGTTTTCTTCGCCTCCGATTCGAGATCAAAAGCCCTTTTTGTTAATTTTGAACATTACGAAAAAATCCGTGAAATAAAAAAAGAGGTGCCCTCCCTAAAACACGTAATAATAGTCGGAGGATCCGAAAAAGGAACCATAAACTATTCTGAGCTTATATCAAAAGGCTCATCCGAGCTTCAAGTTGAAACCACATCCAAAGACGACATGGCATTCTGGATGTATACTTCTGGAACTACAGGGGTGCCGAAAGGTGTTATCCATCTCCACCACGACATATGTTACTATATACCGCCATTTGCGGAGCTTATACTGGGCATAACTGAAAAAGACGTCATATTTGCCACATCCAAAATGTTCTTCTCTTACGGGAGAAATGCTTCCTTGGAGATACCTCTTTTGTATGGAGCGTCAGTCATACTTTGGCCAAAATGGCCGAGACCAGAAGATATAATAGAGCTTATCGAGACTAAAAGGCCCTCCATCTTTTTTAGTGTGCCTACATTTTACAATGCTATTTTGAAGCAAGTCGAAAAAAGAGGTTTTTGTGACTTCTCTTCGATAAGAGCGTGTGTTTCAGCGGGGGAGCCACTCCCCAAAGAGATATTCGAAAAATGGGAGAGAAGATTTTCTCTCGAGATAATAGACGGAGTTGGTAGTACCGATGTTGGCGGAATCTACATGGCAAATAAAGAAGGAAAAAGAAAACCGGGATCGAGTGGAAAGATTATCCAGGGATTTGAAGGAGAACTAAGGGGCGATGATGGCTTACCGGTAAAACAGGGAAGTGTAGGTACGTTATGGATAAAGAACGATGGGGTCACCCCCGGTTATTGGAGGAGGCACGATAAGAATAAAGAGGTGATAAAAGGTGAATGGTTTAATACCGGGGACCTCTTTCTCATGGACGAAGATGGATACTTCTACTATCAGGGAAGAGCAGACGATATGTTAAAAGTAAGTGGGCAATGGGTATCCCCTCTGGAAGTAGAAAATGCGCTGATGGAACATCCAGCGGTGAAAGAGTGTGGTGTAGGAGGGGTGCCATCTGAGGAAGGTCTCATAAAAATTAAGGCTTTTGTCGTTTTAAATGAAGGATATAGACCTAGCGATGACTTAGAAAGAGAGATTATTGAACACGTAAAGGCAAAAATAGCCCATTTTAAAGTTCCCAAATCTATAGCCTTTGTGGAAGAGCTTCCTAGAACGGTAACAGGCAAGCTCGTAAGGTATAAACTTCGAAACTAGGAAACGAATTCGCTACCTGGGTCTAAAAAGAACAGTCCTTTTCTTCTCCTTCATTTTTTTTATAAGACTCTCTAAAGGTCCAAAATCCAGACATCTGGACATACAGTGCTTCACACACTGTGGTTCGAGCCCCCTCCTTACCCTCCCTATACATAGCGTACAGACTTCTGTGGGAAAGGGAAGATAGACCAGATAATACTTCTCATTGGGAAGCTTTTCTACGATTTCCATAACCCTCATGCCGGAAACTCCAGGCTCGTATCCGTATTCCTGAGCGCAGGCCACAACGCAGGTGTAGCAACCGGTACAGTACTCGTAATCTATAAGGATTCCGTATATATCCTTGTCTTCCATAGGACTCTCCTTTTTAGGCCCTGTAAATTTTACAAAGTAGATGCTTTATTGGAGCTCCAAGACCGTCCTTTCCGTTATAGCCCATTGGGATGAGAAGATTTATATTCGACTCCCAAACTCCAAAAAGCTCAGGCTCTTCAGCCTTTCTTTCAGGGAACCACCAGCCATGGGTCGCCATAACCATCCATTTTGGGACTATTGGTGTGACCTTCGCCCTGAATTTCGCTTTTCCCATCCAGTTTTCGACGTAGACCCATTCTCCATCAGAGATACCGTACTTTTTTGCGGTCTCAGGATGAATCTCCACAATTGGATCGGGCTCTAAAATGCGAAGATGTGGAATCATTCTATGTTCGCTGTGGAAATAAACGGGAGATCTCCTCCCCGTAGAAAGGACCAAAGGATATTCTTTCGCAAGGTCCGGTTGGGATGAAGGGCTAAAAGGGGGTTCTTCGTGAAGCGGCAATGGCTCGTATCCCCAATCTTCACGGAGGACAGAGTAAAGTTCAAATCTGCCAGTAGGTGTTTGAAATCCTTTCTTTCCGTCCTTTCGTAAAAGCCCCCTCTTATAACGAAAATACGGATGGCTTGGATGACCCTCGGGGGGAAATACCCATACTTTATTTTGAAGTTCTTTATAGGTAAGTCCCGATGGCTTAAGTATATCGTCGAAAAGCTCCTCCACCGTCTTCCATTTGAACTCTGGGTCGAATCTTTTCGCCAGTTCAAAGTTTATCTCGATGTCGGGTTTGCAATCATCGATCGTTAGCGCTTTATTTATGCTTTGGAGCGGAACCCACCATGATCTTATTCCATTTTTTTCTAAAAATGTTGCGGAAGGCAAAACTATGTCAGCGTACATTAAAGTCGGAGTCATAAAAAGATCCACACCTACAATAAAATCGAGCCGTAAAAATGCTTCAAGCCACCTTTTAGGATCCATTCCGATCCCTGCAAGAGGGTTACAAGCCTGGATCCACATTCCCCTTATTGGATAAGGCTTCCCGGTAAATATCTGCTCGAAGGCACTATCAGTTTGACATCTCCATATGAATTTCTGAAAAGGGCCGAACCTATTACTCCCGATCCTTAATAGATCCTGCTTTTTGGTTTTAAGTTTTATTACCCCTTCCGAACCGGGCAGAGCATAGGCGACACAGTCAAACGCGAATCTTGCAATAACATTACCTCCCGGAACATCAAGATTGCCCGTCAAAGCCCAAAGACACGCGATTGCGTGACAAAGGGGTGTTACGTTTGGAGTCATGTCTATCGGTACACCCCAGTGGATGGAGGCGGGTTTGCTTTTGGCATAGAGTCTAGCCGCTCTCACTGTGTCGCTTGCCGGCACGCCAGTTATACCTTCAACGGTCTTTGGATCGTACTCTTTTACCCTTTTTTGGAAAGCATCCCATACGGTATGGCACTTTATCTCCTTGCCGTTTAAATCCAAAAGAGAAATTTCGCAGGAGATTGCCACTTTTGATGCTTGAGGCCTATAACAGAGCTCTTCCGTATCCCAGACCGAAACCCTTTTAGCCTCTTCATCCCAGACTAGAAAGTTTTCTCTTTTTCCATCCGGATAGATATCGCTTTCACGAAGGAGCTGATCTTTGTCTTTTTTCAAAAGCAAAGAGGCGTTTGTCCATTCTTTAAGGAATTCATAATCTAACAGTCCCTCATCTAATATAACGTAGAGTAGTCCCATAGCCAGTGCCGAATCAGTACCAGGTCTTACAGGTAGCCAGATCTCAGCCCTAGATGAAAACCAGGTGAACCTCGGATCTATAACTATTATCTTTGTGCCTCGCTTCATCATGTCTACTATCCAATGGCCAAACAGATTGTCGGGACATGTGGCATGAATGTTGTAACCCCAAATTATCATGCATTGAGGAAGAACGAATCTTGGATCGTCATACCTCTTTTCAAACCATTGACCCGCGTCAAAAACACAGTAATCGCCCTGAAAAGTATCAAGAGCAGCAATCCTAGGGCTGTAACAAGCGTTTCCGCTCAAAGCAAACATGACATTCGGACTTCCGTATGCATATGCAAGCATTGAGATCCAAGGGCCTATATCCCTGCCCGTTCCCATAGCAAATATGAAACTTTCAGGCCCGGACTCCTCTCTAATTTTTTTCATCCTTTCCTCTATGAAGTCGAACGCAAAATCCCAAGATATCTCCTCCCAGACTCCCTCCCCTCTTTTTCCTTTCCGTAGAAGAGGTTTTCTCAGTCTTTTTGGATGCTCGATGTACTGCTTCATAGCCAAAGCACGCGCACATAATCTTCCCTGATTCCAGGGGTGGCTTGGGTCACCCTCAATCTTTAAAAGCCTACCATCCTTGACATACGCGATTACGCCACAACCGCCGTGACAACCTGGTCCGGCCGACCAAGTTGTTGTTCTAATAGCTTGAATTTCCTTCTCATCCATGCGTCAATCTCCTTTTTTGTATTTATCGTATGTGAGTTTTGGATCAGCTCCTAGACTTAATGAGAACTCTTTTGCACATTCAAGGAGTACCTTTCCATACTCTTCTACTTTGTCTTCGCCGTACGCCCCGAGGACAATGAAGACTCCAATCACGCTCATTTTGGAACTGAAAACAGGCACGGCAATGGCAGAGATACCGGGGTATAGTTCTCCTATATCGCAAGCATACCCCTTAAGCCTACACTTTTGCAACTCGTCTTCGAACCTTTTTTTGTCAAAATTCGAAGGACTCCCGAAAAAGTAAATTTTCTTTCTTTTAAGTAGCGAGTTTAGCTCCTTTTCGCCAAGGAAAGCCGCTATTGCCCTTCCGTGGGCACCGTAAGTCACATGGAAGTTGGAGCCAAGCCTTATAGTGACGTTTATTGGGTTTTCCGTTTCTTTTTTTGCAACAACAACGAGGTTCTCCCCGAAAATGATTCCAAAAATGGCTGTCTTTTTTGTGATAGCTGCTATTTTTTCCAGGTATGGAAGAGAAAGTTTTCTCAAATCTAAATCCTCAATGACCTTTCTAGAGAGAGAAAGAAGCCCAAGACCTAATGTGTACTGTTTATCCTCCGTATCCTTAGAGACAAGCCCATATTTTATGAGGGTATTCAAAATAGAGTAGCCCTTGCTCTTATGGATCCCCACACCCTTACATATCTCTGTTAAAGAGAGCTTTGGATGGGGGCTTTTTGCCATAAAAAATAGTATTCTAAGTGCTTGGTCGACAGCTGGCACAGTTTGTGTATACTCTGGAGACGATCCTTTTTTAGGCATCTTTCGGTGTGTTTATAATTCCCGGTTTTATCGCTTCAAATCTACACACCTGGGCACAGACACTACATCCCACACATTGATCCTCAACTATAAAGGCGACCCCCTTTTTCTTGTCGAGATTCGGTTTCCAGCTTAACGCCGGACAGCCAAGCTCGAGACAGGCTTTACAGCCTCTGCAAAAATTTTCATCAACGGTGTAAAATTTATAGAGAAACCTTTCCTTCGGTCTTTCCCTTCTCAAAAGCATGCACGGACTGTTAACTGTTATTATCACTGAGGCTTCGTTTCTTTCAACCTCTTCCTTTATTGTCTCCATCGTCTCCTTAATTTTATACGGATCGACCTTCCTTACATGCTTCACGCCCAGAGCTCGGACTAAAGCCTCATAGTCAACGGCATGTGTAGGTTCTCCCCTGATAGTGTACCCTGTCCCGGGATGTTCCTGTTGGCCTGTCATAGCCGTAATTCTATTGTCAAGTATAATCGTTGTGGAATAACCCTTGTTATAAACCGCATCCATAAGAGGGGGAATCCCAGAGTGTAAAAACGTGGAATCGCCAATCACCGCACATATCTTCCCAAGCCATCCTTCCTTTAGTACCTTTCCTGCGCCATAGGCACCACCAACACCCGCGCCCATGCATGTTGACATGTGCATAGCGGAGAGGGGTTTAGATGCGCCAAGACCGTAACAACCGATATCGCCGAAAACGAAAAGATCGAGTTTTTTGAGAATGTAGAACATAGGACGGTGGGGACATCCGGCGCACATGTTGGGCGGTCTAGGCGGCAGATCTGAAACGTCGAGCCTTTCTTTCGGTTTTTTTAAGGCTTTCTTTTTTATAACTCTTCTTAGACTTTCCTCTATGATATCAGGCGTGAACTCCCCTATTTCCGGTAGTAGATCCTTTCCGTGGGAGACCTTAAATCCCATGGCTTTTATTTCAGTCTCCAAGAAAGGATCGAGTTCTTCAACAACTATGACCTTTTTCACCTTTTTTATAAAATTTTCAATGAGCCTTAAAGGGAGCGGCCAAACCATACCAAGCTTAAGAAAAGAATATTCCGGAAAGACCTCCTTTGTGTAGAGATACGAAACTCCAGATGTTATAAATCCAATTTCGGGATCGTTTATCTCGACAACGTTGAAAGGGAAAGTTGTATCCGCATAAACTTTCAGTCTCTCCATCCGGTTTTTGACCTCTATCCTTCGCTTTCTTGCGAAAGCGGGTATCATGGTGTACTTCGGCGTATCCTCCTTCTTTAAATTGAACTCTTGTCTTACAACATTCCTTTCACCCAGTTCGACTAAAGAATAACTATGGGATACCCTCGTCTCACTCCTTATAAGCACAACGGTGTCGAACTCCTCGCTTATATCGAATGCCAGCTTTGTGAAATCCTTGCACTCCTGTGCATCGGATGGTTCGAGCATTGGCACTTTTGCAAACCTAGCCCAGTTTCTACTGTCCTGCTCGTTTTGAGAACTGTGCTGGCCAGGATCGTCGGCAACTACAACCACAAACCCTCCTTTAACCCCTGTGTAGGAGATGGTCATGAATGGATCAGATGCTACGTTAAGTCCAACGTGTTTCATGCATGCTATGGCCCGGCCGCCCGCAATCGAAGCTCCGTGGCAAACCTCAATTGCTACTTTCTCATTGGGCGACCATTCCGCATAAACTCCATCGTACTTAGATAAAGCATCTAAAATCTCGCTACTTGGGGTTCCAGGATAGGCGCAGCCAACGATAACCCCTGCCTCGTAGGCGCCCCTTGCTATGGCTTCGTTTCCCTGCATGATTCTACGCATCTTTCCTCCCGTTTTGTGTATAGAACTTTGTTCTAAGCCCCATTATCTTTCTACGTAACTTGGGCTCTTTTGTCAATAAAAAACTGGAATTGCAAAGTTTACATATGTTAGTCTGAACATGGTCTTAAAACAGGAATGAAAAGCTTTTGGAAATTCGATCTCACCTCAATAGCATACCTTATACTTTTTTGGCTTTTTTGGTTTCTCATCTTCACCTGTAGAACAGTTTTAGCCCCTCTAGCTCCTATCTTGGAAGACGAGTTCAAAATCTCGCATACCTTGGCGGGAGGCCTTTTCGCTTCCATATCGATAGGAAATGGGATTGCCCTTTTTCTAATGGGTATTTACTCAGGTGCGATAGGCCATAAGAAATCGATACTTATCTCTTTCATATTCAATGCGTTTTTCCTTACTCTCCTTTCTTTCAATAGCTTCTTCTTTCTTTTATATCCTTTGCTATTTGGGCTTGGATTCACAGCTGGTATCTATCTACCATCTTCAATCTCGCTTATCACCAAGATTTATGATGAACGCCTTTGGGAAAAGGTGATTCCCATCCACGATTCGGCAGCCTCCGCAAGTATTTTACTTGCCCCTTTTATAGCTTACTACCTTTTGAAACACACCTCTTGGAGAGGCGTTTTCATCATTTTGGCTGTGGTTTTCGCCTTGGCAAGTATTTTATTCTACCTAATCACAAAGGAGGTCGAGGAGATAAAAGTTGAAAAGAAGGATACGAAAAGAATCTTCTCGGAAATAGTTAGAAACAGAACTTTATGGATAATAAGTCTCATTCTCGTTGTCGCAGCCGGCGGGAACATGGGGCTCTACTATATACTGCCCCTTTATCTTTCAAAGGAACTTACGCTCGAAATCTCCCTTGCACAGAAAATACTAGGTTACACAAGGATAGGTGCCTTTGTCTTTTCTTTTACGGTGGGTTTTCTTTTAGAATTTTTCGACATAAAAAGACTACTCTTTTTTATCCTCTTTAGCTCAGGGATTCTTACTTTTTCGTGCCCGTTTTTTTCTTGGGATGTCATGCAGTACGTTCTTTTCCTGCAGGCCACCCTGATCTCTGGGATGTTTCCTTTATGTTTCGTTTTGAGTTCTCGGATCTTTCCTTTGGAGAAGAGAGCATTCGCAATGGGATTTGTTGTCTCGATAGCCTCTGCTTTTGGGATAGGGATTATTCCCTATATTTTAGGATTTTTTGGAGATCACTTCACTTTTGCTTTGGGAATAAAGCTCCTTGGAATAATTGTGACCCTTGCAAGCTTCTTCGTCCTAAAATTATAAACCCGTTCACCCTTTATTGAGTCTATATTTCGCATAAAGAAAAAGGCCAGAGAAGAAATAATCAAACGTAGAAAGAACTGTGCAAATGGCGGTTGCGTAAAAAAAGTAGTCAACATAACCTTCGGTTCCTGCCCAGAGAAGATATGCGATAGCCACCATCTGGGAAGCAGTACATATCTTACCTAAAGGTCTTGGGTTTGGAACTATTCGCACAGAAAAATTATATAGAGTGAAGAATCCCAAAAGAATGAGAAAATCCTTGAAAAGGACGATGAAAGTTAGCCATTTTGGGACCATACTTTTGTAAGTCAGGATCAAATAGGTTGAAAGGAGCATGAACTTATCAGCTATCGGATCTAGATAAGTACCCATAAGGGTTTTAAATCCAAACCTCCTTGCTATAAGACCATCCGCAAGGTCGCTGAGTGCCTGTAGCAAAAAGATTGTGAAGGCAAAACCGAACATTTCTTTAGTTACGAAAAAGATAAAGAAAAAAGTGGCTACGAGCCTAAAGAGAGAAAGCGCATTTGGTATTGTCATTCCCTGAAAAGGTTCTTGAACGTAGCGTATTTGTCTATGAATGCGAGTTTTATTGTATCGGTTGGGCCGTTCCTTTGCTTACCTATTATTATTTCTGCGATCCCCTTGTTCGATTCCTTGTCCTTATGGTAAACTTCGTCCCTGTATATAAAAAGTATAAGATCGGCATCCTGTTCTATGGCACCCGACTCCCTTAAGTCTGCGAGACGGGGCCTTTTATCCTCCCTCTGTTCGACCATCCTGTTTAACTGAGATATGGCGATTATCGGTATTTTCAGTTCCTTGGCGAGCGCTTTAAGGAACCTCGAGATTTCAGATATCTCCTGCTCTCTTGTCTCTGCATTCCCTCTACCCTTAATAAGCTGGAGATAATCGATTATTATCAAGCCTACATTATGCTCTTTACTTAATCTTCTTGCTCTAGCCCTTAGCTCCAAAATGGTCATGGAAGGCGAATCGTCTATAAATATTTTGGCCTCCGATAACCTTCCGGCCGCTTGGAATATCCTTTGCAGCTCGCTTCCTGAAAAGGTCCCTGTCCTTAAGCGCGCATGATCAACCTCAGCCTCTGAGCTTAACATCCTTGTTACAAGCTGTTCTTTTGACATCTCCATCGAAAAGATACCTACAGCTATCTGGGGGTCTTTGAGCTGAGATACGTACTGGGCAATGTTCATACAAAATGCGGTCTTACCCATGCTAGGTCTTCCTGCCACAACTATAAAGTCGCATGGTTGTAAACCGCTTGTCAGCCTGTCGAGCTCTATAAAACCGGTTGGTATTCCTGTTACAGCCTGTTTTTTTTCATAGAGCTTCCAAATAGTTTTAACGTTCTCTTTTACAATGTCTTTTATTGGATAAAATGATGGTCTGAACTTTTTTTCCGAAATCCTAAATATCATCCTTTCTGCATAGTCCACGTAATCTTCCACATCGAGATCGACATCGTAACTCCTTTCAATGATCTCGTTAGCCACATTTATCATTTCCCTCAGTATGGCCTTCTCCCTGACTATCTTTGCGTACTGCATTATGTTTGCGGCAGTAGGCATTATATCCACCAGAGAACTCAGATATGTCACGCCTCCTATCTCATCGAGGAGGTCTTTATCTTTTGCGAGCGAACTCAACGTAATGATGTCTATAGGCTCATTTTTCTCGTAAAGTTCGACCATCAGTTCGTATATCTTTCTATGAGCTTCCCTGTAAAAATCCTCCGGAGATATGAGATCTACAACCTTGTTTATTGCCTCGGGATCCGAAAGAATGCCTCCTAAGACCGACTGCTCGGCCTCTAGATTCTGTGGAGGTACCTTAGCTTCTAATCTCGTTCTTTTGAATTTCTTTGCTCTGGCTAGCTCCATCTACTCTTTTCTTTCCACCGAAATCTTTAACGAAGCTTTGATCCCCTGACCCAGATCCACTTCAACCGTATGGATGCCTTCGCTTCTTATTGGTTCTTCGATCGTTATATTTCTCTTATCAATCGAGATTTTGAAAGTCTTTTGGATGGCGTCTGAGATATCCTTCTGGGTGACTGAACCAAATAGCTTTCCGTCTTTTCCTATCTTTTTGTAAATATTAACAACCTTCTCTTCCAAGAGTCTTTTCAGTTCCTGAGAGTGCCTCTCAATCCTCTGCCTTTTTTTTTCCATTTCCCGCAACAAATGATCTAACCTTTTTAGATTCCCTTCCGTTGCTGGTACCGCCAGTCCTTTAGGTATGAGATAGTTCCTCCCGTAGCCGTCCCTAACGGTTATAACTTCACCTTTTTTTCCAACACCTTCCACATTTTCCGTAAGGATCACTCTCATCTTTTCCCCCTAGCGCGATAGAGTGGTGAAAGGCAAAAGAGCGATAATTCTAGCAACCTTAATTGCGTTCCTCAGTTTTCTTTGATGGTATGAACAGGTACCTGTCATCCTTCGGGGCATTATTTTCCCCCTTTCTGTTATGAACTGCTTTAAGAGTTTAGGATCTTTGTAATCGATCTTCAAAGCCGGATCCTCACAGAACTTACAGACTTTCTTTCTCACATAAATCCTTTTCTTCTGCAAATCCTGACTTTTAGGTTTATTAGCCATCTAGTCCTCCATAAGCGCAATGTTTTTTGCCTTTACGCGTAAAAACTTCCATTCTTTTTCGGGCCTTGCAAGAGTGCCCGCAACCATTAATGTTTTCCCAGAAATGTCCTCTTCTTTTAGTTTCCCCTCACTGTCAAGATACATGACCTCTATTATGTCAAGATCATCAACTCTTAAAAGAAAGAGAGCGATCCTTTCCCCTCTGGGTGTAAAAAAGATCCTCACCTCTCCGGCTTTCCCGGTCAAAAAGATGCGGTTCAACTGTACTCACCCTCAAGCTCATCAAAAATAACCTGCTCTGGGACTGTTTTGGGACCCTCTTCTGTATCGTCGACTCTAACGAAGAGGTGACGGAGTAAGTTGTCCTGTGTTTTGTAGAACCTATCGAGTTGAGGAATTGCCTCTTTTTGGGCGTCAAATAGAATGTAGAAATAGTGACCCCTGTCCATCTTTTTGATTGAATAGGCGAGCTTCCTCACTTCCCAGTCATCGAACCTTATGATTTTGGCCCCAGTTTTCTCGATATTCGTTCTCACCCTCTTTAGCAATTCCTCCTTTTCCTCTTTGGGAGTCTCGGGATTTAGAATTATGATATTCTCGTATCTTGGCACTTTTACTCTCCTTTCATCCTATCGATTATGGTGCTCTTTAACACCTTAACTCTTACCTTATCGGATATCTCTAAAGTAACGTAGTTATCCGTTATTCCGGATATCTTTCCGCAGAGTCCACCTGCTGTGACAACCTCATCCCCCTTTTTTAAACTTTCGAGGAACATTTTATGTTGCTTTTGCCTCTTTTGCTGGGGTCTTATAAGAAGAAAGTAGAATATGAGACCTAGCAGAACAAGGGGTATCAGACTCACCCACGGCTCGGTTCCGCCTTGCTGTTCCTGAGCCTGACTACCCATCGCATATGCTATCTCCATCATTTCTTTCTCCTCCTTTCCATGATTTCATAAAATCCTCATAAAACTCTTCGTACGCACCATGTGCGATGGCCGACCTCACTCTCTCCATAAGCTTAGAGTAAAAGTAGAGATTATGGATGGTGTTGAGATAAAAACTCGTAAGTTCATGGGAAAGAAGTAGGTGCCTTAAGTATGCGCGTGAATGGGTTCTACACGTTATGCACTCACAGTTTTCATCTATTGGCCTTTCATCTTTTTTAAATTTCGCGTTTTTTATATTTATCCTTCCCTGCCAAGTAAAAAGATTTCCGTTTCTTGCAAGCCTTGTGGGAATGACACAATCGAACATATCTATACCCCTTTTAACCCCCTCTACTATGTCCTCGGGGAATCCAAGGCCCATAAGGTACCTTGGCCTGTCTTCCGGAAGAAGTCCAATGACGGTGTCGACCATCTCCCACATGAGGGATTTGGGTTCTCCAACCGATAACCCTCCTATTGCGTACCCATCAAAGCCGATATTTATTAAATCATGGGCAGACTTCAAACGCAATACCCGGTAAAAGCCCCCCTGAATTATGCCAAAGAGGAGACTTTTATTCTTCCTTTCCACATTTTTGCATCTTCTCGCCCATTTAGTTGTGAGTTCTGTTGCTCTCTCCGTATACTCGTAGGAAGCTGGGTAGGGTATGCACTCGTCGAGGCACATGATGATATCTGCTCCTATGTTGTCTTGGATCTCTATGACTTTCTCGGGTGAAAGGAAATGCCGTGAACCATCTATATGGGACTGGAATATGACACCGTCTTCAGTTACGGTTGTTAAGCGGGCAAGGCTAAAAATCTGGTAACCGCCGCTGTCCGTTAAGATAGGACCGTTCCATCCAGAGAATCGGTGAATGCCTCCGAGCTCTTTTATGAGTTCATCCCCTGGTTTAAGGTAAAGGTGATAAGCATTCGCCAGAATCATTTCTATTCCGATATCCCTTAGGTCCCGGTGCATGATAGCTTTAACGACTCCGTGTGTCCCAACGGGCATAAATACTGGAGTTTTAACTGTGCCGTGAGAAGTTTTTAGCAACCCTAAGCGTGCAGACCCATCGACCTTTATTACTTCTATGATGCTCATAGTATCAGCATGGAATCTCCGTAGCTATAAAATCTGTATCCCTCCTCTATAGCCTGTCGGTAGCACCTAAGCACATTTTCTTTCCCAGCAAAAGCGCAGACGAGAATCAAAGGTGTCGATTTAGGCAAATGGAAGTTCGTTATGAGAGCATCGCAAACGGTGAATCGGTATCCGGGGTATATGAAGAGCTCAGTGTATCCTGCGAGTACTCTTTCTTTTGCGGTAAAGACAGTCTCCAGTGTCCTGACGGTACTCGTCCCACACGCGATTATCCTTCTTTTTTCTTCTTTTGCCCTAAGTACACTTTCATAGACACTTTCATCCATGGAAAAGTATTCTCTGTGCATCCTGTGGTCTTCAACTCTTCTGGTCTTTACAGGTAGGAACGTTCCCATACCTATGTGGAGGGTGATGTAAAGTATAAGAACACCTTTCTTTTCCAATTCCTCGAGGATTTCTTGGGTAAAATGAAAACCGGCTGTTGGTGCGGCAACTGAACCTTCAACTTTTGCGTAAACTGTTTGGTATCTCTCGAAGTCCACGTCTGTAACGGGTCTTTTTATATAGGGGGGCAGAGGCATCTTTCCTTGTCCAAGAATTTTTTGAAAATCTGCTTCTCCCCCGGGAAGGTATAAATACCATTCCTGGCCTTCTCTTTTTAGAATTACTTCGGTTTCGCCTATTTTTGCGGAAAGTTCAGTCTTTTTCCCAGCATTCCTCACAAGGCATGTGAATGTCCGTTCATCTACCCTTCCTGTAAGAAGTATATCCAGGCGACCACCTGTTACCTTTTTTGCCTCAAACTTCGCTGGAATAACTTTGGTGTTGTTTAGAACAAGTACGTCTCCTGGCCGAAAGTAATTGGGGATGTTCCTGAAGCGATCATGTATAATCCTCCCCTCCTTCCTAATGAAAATAAGAAGGCGTGATGAAGCTCTGTCCTCTCTCGGATACTGCGCTATGAGAGACTTTGGTAATTGGTAATCGAATTCGTCAAGCTCCATTTTAGCAGTGGCTATTTTTTATAGCAGATTGAATAAAGTTAAGCAATCGATTTCCCAAAAAGGTTAGAGCAAGCTTGACATGCATTCGTTATATACACTAGACTATAACGCTCAAAAAATGGGAGGTATAGATAGAGTTGGTTGAGCTAAAAGGTGTGTGCGTCGAAGTTGGGAACTTCCACCTGAAGGATATAGACCTTGAAATCAAAGAAAAGGAGTATTTTGTAATCCTTGGACCAAACGGTGCGGGAAAGACCGTTCTTGTCGAATCTATAGTTGGTTTCCACAAGTTGAAAAAGGGGAGTATTTTCATTGATGGAAAAGACCTCACCCATGTCCCTCCAGAAGAAAGAAAAGTAGGTTATGTACCTCAAGACTGCGTGCTGTTTCCATTTCTCAACGTGAAAGAAAATCTTGAGTTTGGGCTTAAAATCATGAAGTACCCTAAGGAAAAGATAAAAGAAAGGGTTGAGTTTTTAGCGCATTCTTTAGAGATAAGCCATCTCTTAAAAAGAGATGTCAGAACTTTAAGTGGTGGAGAAAGACAGAAAGTTGCCCTTGCTCGAGCACTTGCTCCTTTTCCAAAGCTTTTGCTTTTAGATGAGCCCCTGGCCAACATAGATCTCTCCACATCAAAATTTTTAAGGTTGGAACTGAAAAGAATGAAAGAGAGATTTAACGTAACAACGATTCATGTGACCCACAACCTCGTGGAAGCGGAAGAGCTGGCGGACAGAATGGCAATTATGAGTAAAGGCAGAATCGAACAAATAGGAACACCAAGGGAGATCTTCTTCTTTCCGAAAAACGAAAGCGTTTCGAGATTTATGGGGACAATGAACATTCTTGATGTAGAAAACGTAAGACCCTTAGGTTATGGGCTGTATGAAGCAACATGCGGTGATTTGCCGCTCGTTATACCCTATGAAAAAGACGGAATGATAAGAAAAATTGCGTTATCCTCAAGGGACATATACGTTTCTCCGGAAATTCCACCGGGTCCTCCCGTTAATAGATTCAAGGGCATTGTCAAAAAGGTGGAAGAGTTTTCCCATCTCGTTCAGATGAATGTTGAAGTTGGCAAAAACCATCTAACAATTGAGCTTCCTAGAGAGACTTTTCATAAACTCGGCCTTGCCACAAAAAAGGAGGTATTCCTAATATTCAAGTTAAGGAGGATAAGGGTCTACGAGGAATGAAAATAAAGTTTTCCTTTCTATTTGCAATCCTTTTACTTTGTAGAAGCTTGGTTTTCGCTGAGGATGAGATCTCGGTGGCTTTGGAATTCAATAGCCATTCCGCAGCCTTTTATGTGGCTCAAGGAAAAGGGATCTTTGAAAAGGAAAATCTAAAGATAAAATCGCACGAGGCTTATATGACAGGTGTTGCCCTTGCCTCATCATTGAAGAAGGGAAACATAGAAGCTGCCTTTATGTGCCTCGTTCCAGCGATCAATGCCTATTCGAATGGCGGGATAAGACTGAAAATAGTTCTTGGAAGCCATTTATACGGTTTTGGGCTTGTCGTGAACCCAAAAAGGGTAAAGAGTGTAAATGATTTGGGCATAAAAGCTCTAAGGATCGGATGTATAAGCGAAGGAAGCGCAACGGATCTCATCTTAAGAAGAACGATCGACGGTCTTGGATTGAAAGAGGAGAAAGTTCTGTCCTCTGTTGTGCGGATGAACCCCCAAAACATGCTTATCGCGCTAAGATCAGGATCCATAGATGCGGCGTTCATGCCTGAACATTTCGTCACGCTCGCAGAAAGGGATGGTCTTAAAGTTTTGCTTACCGCAAAAGACATCTGGCCAAACTTTCAGGGAAGCGTAATCGTGGTTAAAGAAGAGGTGTTAAAAAATAAAAGAGAAGCTGTAAAAAAACTCGTACGCGCAACAAAAAAGGCTACTCATTGGATAAATACACAAAGAGAAGATTCATCGAGAATACTCGCGAGATATCTATCTTTAGAAGGCTCTAAAGTTGGATTTAGCGAAAGGCTTGATCCAAAAGCCGAACTCTCGATAAAGGAACAAGAAGCACTCATATCTATGTCCAGACTCGAATTCACAAATCAGCTAAACAGAAAAGTGATCCAGGAGACGATAGATTATATGGCAAAGAAGGGATATATAAGGGAATCTTTTAATGCGGAAAGTATAATCGCATGGGATCTCTAGCAGGGAGAAAAAACCTATACTTGGTCCTTCCGGTCCTTTTATTTTTTGCCTCATGGGAAATTGTATGCCGTAGTCTTCCAAGAGAGATGGGAAATCTCTTTCCACCCTTCACGAAAGTCTTAGTGGAGACGGGAAGGCTCATTTTGTCTGGTATTATGGGAGATCATATACTGTGGAGTCTTATGAGAGTAATATGCGGCTTTTTGATAGGGATCGTCTTTGGGATTTCAACAGGTTTTATGATGGGTTATAAAGATCTGATTGACAGATCGCTCCACCCGATAATAGCTTTTCTATATCCTATCCCTGCACTTGGGTGGGTTCCCCTTCTTATGGTATGGCTTGGCATAGGGGAAGCCCTTCCCATATCAGTTATAGCCATCCACTCGTTCTTTCCGACATGTTACAACACGAGATCAGGAATAAAAAATATCGACCAAAGGATGGTAAAAGTCGCAAGGAGTATGGGTGCTAAAGGTCTTACGTTAGCCACAAAGGTCATCATCCCATTGGCTTTACCATCCATATTTTCCGGGCTTAGGCTCTCATCCGGGGGCGCTTTCCGTGTCGTTATCGCAGCGGAGATGGTGGCGATGCCAAAAGGAATAGGAGCACTTCTTATGAGGGCCGAAAGCCTAATAAGGGTAGATATCATCGTAAGTTGCCTTTTTATCCTTTCTCTCATGTCTGTTTTGTTTGAAAGGATCTTTCTTATGCTGGAAAGGAAAGTATTAAAGAACGAAAAATTGAGCCCCGACCGATCTTTTTAACCGAAAAATGGTAGGTTAGAGATTGTATGTTGTTCCAACCGTATTTATTATGCATCTTTTCCCCACAAGTTTCATAAACAGAAGCTTAGCGGATAAGCTCGAACAATGACAGAGAATCACGTAGTCCGGAGAGAAAGCTTCAAGGCCCTCTATAGTCTTTCTTATCCTTGTCTCATCTTCAAGAAGATGGAATCCGCCAAAAAGAGCGTAGATTTTTCTTATGCCTGTCTGGTCCACGATTTGGGTTACTGTATTTACTATACCCCTATGGGCACACCCAGAGATTATAAC
The DNA here is from genome assembly GCA_025062045.1 of Thermodesulfobacteriota bacterium. Lineage (NCBI taxonomy): Bacteria > Pseudomonadati > Thermodesulfobacteriota > Thermodesulfobacteriota bacterium. The sequence goes on along the minus strand of JANXAF010000002.1, from coordinate 28,915 downwards.
AAGTCCTCTTCTTAAAAGGAAAAAGAGAGCTAGTTCTTCTCTGAAATCGTCATTTGCGAGAATCCCTTCTCTTTCCACAAAGAAGCCGCTAGATATATCCTCGTAGTCGTTTTTCATCTCGATCCTTCCAGAGATATAACACCCTGGTAAAAATTCCAAAGGCTCTTCTATCTCGTACACCCTGGTTACGCCTTCGAGCTCCTCCCTCCTTAACATTCCTAGATCGATAAGCCCTTCATCGTCTTTTTTCTTGGCGAACCTTCTTGCGAAAGTTCCTGAGCCCAAATAGAGAGGAAGACCCTTTATTCCAGAAGAACCGAGATGCCTCACAAGACGTAAAAGACCTCCGTAGTGGTCAAAATGGCCGTGGCTTAGAATCAAGGCCGAAGCTCCCTTTGGTTCAATTTTTAAAACCTCAAAGTTGTGGAGAAGGAGCTCTCCGTCTACGCCGAAATCGAAAATAAAGGAGTATTTCTTACGATCTAAAAAGGCATTCACAAAAAAGGAGAGACCGTGTTCAGCATATATAGATCTTGAAGGAAGGGTTCTATACCTTTTTCCGCAAGGAGGGTCATCAAAAAAAGCATCGTAAAAGTTGTCGATAGCGACAGTAACGGATAATGCATCTATCCTTCTTATCTCCATATCCAAATTAATGTTCACATAGGTCTTATCCGTTTTTCAAGAAGAGAAGAGAGCTTTGAAAATCAAAACAGCGTGATGTATACTGATGAATCGCTGGAGATCGCCTTGGACTACGGGGATTTTGAAGGGGTAATAGGACTTGAAGTCCATGCTCAGCTTCTGACAGAGAGTAAGCTCTTCTGTTCTTGCTCAACGAAGTTCGGGGCAGAGCCAAACATCCATACTTGCCCAGTCTGTACCGGTATGCCAGGTGCTCTACCGGTACTCAATAAAAAGGCGGTAGAGTATGCCATAAAACTTGGACTTTCTCTTAATTGCAAGATAAATAAAAGAAGTGTTTTTGCAAGAAAGAATTACTATTATCCGGACCTCCCCAAGGGTTACCAGATATCCCAGTACGAGGAGCCTATTTGCTCAGACGGCTTTATTTTCATAAATGGAGACCAAGGAAGAAAAAAGGTAAGGATAAAAAGAATACACTTAGAAGAGGATGCAGGAAAGTTAATCCACGAGGGAACGGTAGAGGCAAGCTCTTACACCCTCGTTGACTTTAACAGGGCGAGCATCCCGCTTTTGGAGATCGTTACAGAGCCTGATATATCGAGTCCGCGGGAGGCTGTTGAGTATTTAAAGCTCTTGCGGAGTATAGTCATGTACTTAGACATATGTGACGGAAACATGGAAGAAGGGAGTTTGAGGTGCGATGCTAACGTCTCGGTGAGAAAAAAAGGGGACACGAGGTTCGGTACTAGGACTGAGATAAAGAACTTGAATTCGTTTAAATACATCGAAAGGGCACTCGATTACGAGATAAGAAGACAGATAGAGTTGCTCAGAGAAGGAAAAGAGATAATCCAGGAAACTAGGCTTTTTAACCCTGACTTAGGGGTAACATACTCCATGAGAGGAAAGGAAGAAGCTCATGATTACAGATACTTTCCCGACCCAGATCTTCTTCCTCTCATCGTAAATGAGGAATGGATAGAATCCGTAAGAAAGACTATCCCCGAGCTTCCCCACGAGAAGGAAGAGAGGTTTATAAAAGAGTATGGTCTGCCACTATATGATGTTCAAATCCTCTGTTCTGAAAAAAAACTCGCGGACTACTTCGAAGAGACGGTGAAACTCTATCCCGAACCCAAAACCGTAAGCAATTGGATAATGACCGAAATTTTAAGGGAACTTAAACAAGCTGAAACTCCGATAGATAAAATCGTATTTCCCCCCTCGTATCTCGCAGAACTTCTCGATTTGATAAAAGAGGGGAAGATAAGCATAAAAATGGGGAAAGAACTCTTCCCTGAACTTTTTAGAAAAGGGATCTCTCCCAAGGAATACGTAGAAAAGGCACGACTCGTGCAGATTTCTGATCCTCAGTTGCTCATAGAGGTAGTCGAAAAGGTCATTGCCAATCATCCAAAGGAAGTGGAAGAGTATAGAAAGGGCAAGGAGAAGCTTTTCGGTTTTTTTGTAGGCCAAGTTATGAAGGAGACAAAAGGAAGGGCAAATCCTAAGCTTGTAAATGAGCTTCTAAAAGAAAGGTTAAATAAACGTTGAGTGATCACATCTTTCTTAAAGATGAAAAGCTATTTGTGCTTGACCAGAGAAGACTTCCTTTTGAGGAAGTCCTGGTTCCGCTAAAAAGCCTTAAGGACTTTGTAAAAGCCATAAAGAATATGGTTGTTAGAGGTGCGCCCCTCATAGGAATCGTTGGAGCCTACGGTTTTGCCTTTGGAGTACGGGAGGTGGCTAGGAGGAAGAAAAAGGTGACGAAGAAAGATATAGAGAGAATATATACAGTTCTTGCAAAAACGAGACCTACGGCCTATAACCTTTTCTGGGCTTTAGATAGGATGAAAAGAGAATGCGAAAGACATGCAGAAACCGAAAGTCTACTTTCTGGGCTCTTTGATCTTGCCCGCCTAATACATGAAGAGGATATAAAGAATAACATCTCACTTGCGGAACACGGGGCAGCTCTTATCGAGGATGGTGATACGATCCTCTCCCACTGCAATGCTGGAGAACTGGCAACAGGCGGGTATGGAACCGCTTTAGGAGTTTTAAGAAGGGCAAAGGAACAGGGTAAGAATATAAAGGTGTTCCTTACAGAGACACGGCCATATTTTCAGGGTGCACGGTTGAGCGCCTATGAACTTAATAAATTTGGGATTGAATTTGAAATCGTTCCGGACAACCACGTAGGTCTTCTTATGTCAAAAGGGATGATAGAGAAAGTGATAGTGGGTGCTGACCGCGTTGCGGCAAACGGGGATACGGCAAATAAGATAGGGACTTACATGATAGCGCTGTGTGCTAAGAACCATAACGTACCTTTTTACGTTGCGTGCTGCGGATCGACATTCGATAGGAATATACCTTCCGGATCATCGATTCCGATCGAGGAAAGGAAAGGAAAAGAGGTGATAAAATTTAAAAGAGGATACATCACAATGCCATCTTTTAAAGCGAGATACTACTCATTCGATATTACTCCAAACTCACTGATTACTGGGTTTATAACAGAAAAGGGCATAATCGAGAGACCCTTCGACAAAATAGCTACTATTTTCGGTTAGATGAAACTTATAACCCTTCTTACAGATTTCGGAACAAAAGACCCATACGTAGGAATAATGAAGGGAGTGATCTTAAACCTCGCCTCAGATTTAAAAGTGGATGTCCAAACCATAGATATCACGCACGAAATAGAGCCACAGGACATAAGGGAAGCAGCATTTGTGATAAAGGAATATTACACGTTTTTCCCATCCGGAACTATACATGTGACAGTTGTTGACCCTGGAGTGGGAACAAAAAGAAGACCAATTATAGTGTCAAAGGATAATCACCTCTTTGTAGGGCCCGATAACGGCATATACACACTCATCCTCGATGAAGAATTCGAGGTTTATGAAATATCGAACAGAGATTTTATGCTAAAAAAAATAAGTAACACCTTTCACGGCAGAGACATATTTGCTCCTGTAGCTGTGTATCTTGCTAAAGGGTTCCATCCGTCGAGTTTTGGAGAGAAGGTGCAGAATCCCGTAATAGACTCGTCCTATTTTCCGGACATAATAAACGATGTACTTTACGGTGAGATCGTAAGGTTCGACAGGTTTGGGAATGCCATAACTAACATCCATTACGAGCTCTTCTTTGAATTTACTGGAAAACAGAACTTTAGGATTATCATTAAGGATCTCGTATTTACAAAGCTCAGCAGGACCTATATGGATGATGAACTTACGTGCCTTGTTGGAAGCTCAGGATACCTTGAATTTGCCCGTTTCAAAGGGAGTATTAAAGATACATTTGGGATTACGAAGGGGGAAAAGGTGAAAATAGAGATAGTCTAAGATGGGCAAAGAAACGATACTGGTTACCTGTGGAATAATCGAAAAAGACGGAAAGATCCTTATAGCAAAAAGGAAAGACAAAGAGGGAGATAAGTGGGAGTTTCCAGGAGGAAAGGTAGAAAGAGGGGAGGATCTTAAAGACTGCCTTAAAAGAGAGATAAAAGAGGAGCTCAATCTGGATATAACCGTTTTAGACTGTATATCACATGTAAACTATAAAACCGATTCCGGCAAAGATATCGTTCTTTACGCCTATAGGGCGAAGTATGTATCAGGTGAGCCTACACCTATCGAACACGAAGAAGTAAGATGGGTCACAAAAGAAGAATTGGCCGACTTCGATTTTTTTGAACCCGATCTTAAGATCGTTGAGGCCCTTTTGACCTTTTTGTAAGCTTTTCTGCCTCCTTCAGGTACAACCTTACTCGCCTTAAATTTTTCTCTCCTATGATCTGAGAAAGCTCACGTTCTTCGAGTTTGGCTAGTTCCTCAACGGAATTCACCCCAGCTTTTTCCAATTTTTTGAGATTGGGAAGTCCCAAACCGTAAAGGTGGAGTAGCTTAAGTTTTTCTTGCTCAAAGGGAGATAAAAGTTGAGCCTTGAGCCCGTAGCTGCTTTTTATGCCCAGCGATTTGAAGTATTCTATCTTTTCCTTTTCGATAAAGTAGAGTTCTTCAAGTTTTGGCCTGAAGGAAAAGACGGTATGCCTATCTATTAACGGGAATATGAATATACAGACTAAAAGAGCGGCAAAAGTGGTGAGCCTCTTTTTGGAAAGGCCCTCGCCATTTAAAAAGTTCAGAAAAGCAGAAGTCTCTAAAGCGAAGAAAACAAAGCCAAAATAACCCAAAATTGGCATTTCGAAAAGCTTCATTTCCTCGAAGAAGGGCACGGAGTATACCCATTTTGCCAAAGCAAAGTAGTTCCAGAATTCCCAAAGAAGACCGCATGTAAGTCCGGAAAGAGCTGTGGATAACACTTCTTCATAGCTTCCATTTTCTATCTTGTTGGCAAACGATTCGTGCCCTCTTTTGTAGTTTATACCGTCAATGACAAGAAGTGGTGCAACCCACACAAAGGGAAAGAGATAATCCGGATAAAAGAGCATAAGAAGGAATGTGAAAGAGCCAAGAGATATTGAAAGTGCGGGATAGTTTTTAATAAAAACCTTCTTCTTTAGCCTCATTCCTCGAAACACAAAGAATCTTAAAGCCTCCCTCACAGTCACTATAGCAGGGATGACGGTTCCAAAAGCAAAAAAATACCCAAAATACCGGAGGGCAATTTCACTTGGCAAATTTATGTAAAACCAATTTTGGATTCTCACGTTTATGAGCTCGAATATCGACCAATATGCGCTGGAGATAGCAATGGTAGTGAAGATACCTTTAGAGATGAGTAAAGATCTACCTCTCGTAAGGGCTATGATCGAATCAAGCCCTATGATGAATGACCACCAGATGATAAGGTAAAAAACATGGATAAAAGGTTCAAGTCGTAAGGCCAAAACGGAATATCCGAAAATGTGAAAGAGAAGGGAAGTAAGAAAGAAGGCTAATATGAGTTTTCTTGTTCTCAAAAGCCTACGAACTCAGATCCGAGCGAAAATCCTTCCTTTCTTCTTTTAAATCTTCTGGGAGTTCCTTCACCCTTACTGCACCAACGTAAGTTCTTCTATAAAAATCCGAATCAAGACTATCTATCCTCACTCCCCTTTTATTGTGAGATGAGGCATGAATAAATTTTCCATTACCGATGTATATTCCCACATGAGTAGGATAATCCTTTCCCGGTCTCGTTTTAAAGAAAACAAGATCACCGATTGCAAGTTCATCTTTTTCTATTCGTCTGCCCACCTTAAACTGGTCTTTTGCAGTTCTAGGTAAATTCACATCGAATATTTCAAAGATCTTCTTAACATACGCGGAGCAATCGATTCCTCTTACGCTACTTCCTCCAAGTTTGTACGGAGCGCCTACAAAACTCTTTGCCACCTTAACGAGCATATATCTTTCATTGGGATCTTTCCACCTTCCATATGTGAACTCCGGTATCTCTTCTTCCTTTTCCTCATTTAACCTCTTCGGAATAACAAGTATCTTTCCGGCAGAGATTCTCTTCGAGCGAAGTCCGTTTAAAGACCTTATCTCGTGAACACTTACCCCATACATCCTAGCGATTTCTGCTAGTGTCTCACCCCTTTTTACCCTATGCCTTATGAATTCCACATCAGGATTAGCGATCTCGGTCTGTTCCAAGACGGTTTGAGTGCTTGCAACTTTTTTTGCCAATTTGCGGTTTTGAGGAATTGATCTTTGGGCGTAAGCATCTGTAAGGTTGAGAAAGACAAAGATAAAAATAAAGAGAAAAGTAGCCAGGTTTTGCATTACCAACCCCTTTTTTAGATGAGTTTTTAGCAGAAGGAAAAAAGTTGTGTCAAGAGATTTTTCAAAACTCACGAAGCATAGGATATAATTTTTAATGTGGAGATACTAGATCTTATCAAAAGACGAAGATCGATAAGAATTTATGAGGACAGGCCTATTCCGGAAGAACATTTAATAAAACTTTTGGAAGCTGCCCGGTGGGCTCCAACCGGTGCAAATATTCAACCCTGGCATTTCATTGTAGTCCGTGATGAGAAGACGAGAAAAGAGATAGGAGAGTACGCGAAATTTTTTTTCTTTAAGTCTTCACATGTCGCAAAGGCTCCGTGCATAATAGTTCTCTGTTATGAGAAGGACAAAAGTAAATTCGGGATTTACGACGCTACTCTTGCGGGCGGGAACATACTTCTTGTTGCAGAAAGTCTGGGGCTTGGCACCTGCTGGATAGGAGCGTTTGACGAAGAAAAGGTAAAAGAAATTTTGGGTATTCCGGAAAATGTGAAAGTGATAGCTCTCATTACAGTGGGATATCCTAAAGAGAGACCAGATGCACCAAAAAGACTCGAGATCGAAAAAATCGTCCATTATGAGAACTGGTCGAACGTGAAGAAAAAATCGTTATCCGACAGTCTTTTCAAGTCAGGCCCTCTATCCATAATCGGGAAGTTTTTGAAATACGTGTCAATCTAGTTTACTCCGAGGTTGGAAAGATCTCCCCATCCAACATCCTAAATCTTTTTTTTCCAATCCTTCCTATCTCCGGGTCATGGGTTACTAGTACGATGGTCGTTCCAAACCTCTCGTTTACCTCCACGAAATGTTTTACAATTTCCCAACCGGTTTTCCTATCTAGGTTTCCTGTCGGCTCATCGGCGAATATAACCTTTGGGTCACAGATGAGTGCCCTTGCTATAGCTACCTTTTGTTGTTCCCCCCCTGAAAGTTCGAAAGGTCTGTGCTCCTTTTTTTCAGTAAGGCCAAAAAAAGCAAGGATCCTTTCGAGTTTTTCTCGTGCATCCTTCATTTTGATTCCTCTGATGAGGAGTGGCATGGCGATATTTTCTAAGACCGAGAAGTCTTCTAGGAGATGGTAAAATTGGAATACGAACCCTATCTTTTCGTTTCTTATAATAGATAGTTCATCTTCGCTTAGATCGGTTATTCTTCTATTTTCAAATCTTATCTCCCCTTCTGTTGGTCTATCTAAAGTTCCAAGTATGTGTAGAAGGGTACTCTTTCCCGCACCGGAAGGCCCCATGATGGTCAAAAAGTCTCCCCTCTCTATTTTTAAGTCTATGCCTTTTAGAACCTCTATAGAGCCGTTCTTTTTCGGAAATGACTTTCTTATGCCGAATGCCTCTATGATGATATCACTCATAGCGGAGTGCTTCGACTGGGTCAACCTTTGCTGCCTTGTAAGAAGGATATATGGTGGATAGGGCACATATGATGAGTGTCACAGAGCCGACAAGTAAGATGTCTGTAAGATCTATCTTCACAGGCAGATGGGTTATGTAATAAATATCCTGAGGTAAGGTCACTATTTTGTATCTTTTTATGAGTTCACAGAGAATGTAACCAAAAACCGACCCAATTATCGCACCGGAAATACCGATCGCCATTCCCTCGATTACAAATATCTTCATTATCATCCTCTTTTTTGCTCCGAATGACTTAAGGATGGCAATGTCCTTTTTTTTCTCCATCACCGTCATAACGAGAGAACTGATTATGTTGAAGCTTGCCACAAAGATTATGAGAGCAAGGATGATAAACATGGCGATCTTTTCAAGCCTCAAAGCGGAAAATAGATTCTTGTTCATCTCGATCCATGTTCTAGCGAAAAATGGCAAACCTAGTTTTTTTACGATTGTCTGTTTGATTCTTTCCGCCTCGTAGGCATCTTCCAGTCGAACTTCAATTCCGTTTATGCGCATTCCTGTAAGCTTAAGCGCAGCATCTAGGGACATAAGGATAATAACACTATCTATATCGAATATCCCCGTTTCTATAACGCCGCCAACCTTGAACCTATAAATTTCGGGAATAAGCCCAAAAGGGGAGATACCGGAAGAAGGTATCATAAGATGAAAATCATCCTCTGGCATAAGATTTAGCTGGCGCAATAACTCCTTTCCCACAAGGACATTCCCATCAGTTTTGAGAGAGCCTATACTTCCCGCCCTTACTATTCTAGCCAAAAATGGTACGTCCTCAGGGTTCACCCCCTTTACGATCACACCCGTCTGTTGGTTTCTCGAAAGGATAAGAGCTTGGAATTGGAGGAAAGGAAAGGCATAGGTTATGCCTTTCTCTTTTTTTATGGTCTCAATTACTTTATTTGGATCTCTGATTTCGCCATCTAGGCTTAGAACTAAAACGTGGGGACTGATACCAAGTATCCGGTTTTTTATTTCCTCTTGAAATCCAGTCATTACGGCTATTACCACAACAAGGGCCATAACCCCTATGGCGATTCCAATTATGGCTATTAGGGTCGTAAATGCGATAAAAGCCTCTTTCCTTTTCGACCTTAAGTATCTTAAACCTATTTGCGTCTCGATACTCATGGCTTAAGTAAGGGAAATAAAATGACTTCCCTAATGGAGGGACTATCGGTAAGGATCATAACGAGTCTATCTATGCCTACTCCACATCCAGCGGTAGGTGGCATACCGTGTTCCAAGGCAACAATATAGTCCTCATCTATGGGATATTCCTCACCTTTTTTCTGTGCCTGCTTTAAGAATCTATCTCTCTGGTCGAAAGGGTCGTTTAGCTCATTAAAACCGTTCGCTATTTCCATTCCCCCAATGTACAGCTCAAACCTTTCAACAACATCGGGGTTCTCCTCACTCCTTTTGGCGAGCGGAGAAACATCCACGGGATAGTGGGTTATAAAAGTAGGATCTATAAGCTTATCTTCGCAGACCACTTCAAAGAGTTTCGTGAGGATCTTTCCCCTGGAAGCGTCTTTTAAGTCATGTATACCTAAATCTTTGGCGATTGCCTGTAGTGCTTCATAAGTGTTTAAGTTTTCAACATCTATCCCACCCAAAAGTTTCAAAGCCTCATTTATGGTGTATTTTTTCCACGGAGGCCTAAAGTCTATTGTATGGCCCTTGAAGCTAAGGGTTGTAGTACCGGTAAGCTCAGTCACCAGATTAAAAATCAGCTCTTCCAGGAGAACCATGAGATCTTCGTATGTGGCATAGGCCTGATAAAATTCAAGCATTGTGAATTCGGGATTGTGTTTGACAGAAATCCCCTCGTTTCTGAAATTACGGTTGATCTCAAATACTCTTTCAAAGCCACCGACTACCAGCCTTTTTAGATGAAGTTCCGGGGCTATTCTCAAGTAAAGATCGAGATTTAAAGCATTGTGATGAGTTACGAAGGGTTTCGCTTCAGCTCCTCCAGGTATTAAGTGCATCATAGGGGTCTCAACTTCTAGAAAGTCTCTCTCAGTCAGGTATGTTCGTATAAAATTTGTAATTTTTGACCTTTTTACGAAAATCTCCCTTACTTTTTCGTTCACTATAAGGTCAAGGTATCTCTTTCTGTATCTCTCCTCCACATCTTTCAATCCATGCCATTTTTCAGGGAGAGGCCTAAGGGACTTCGCAAGGAGTGTGACAGTCTTTGCAAGCACGGTAAGTTCTTTAGTCTTCGTTTTAAAGACGGATCCCTCAACTCCAACTATATCACCAATGTCGAGCTTTTTAAAAGCTTCGTATGATGGAAATTGAAGCACGTCTTTTCTCACATACACCTGGATCTTACCCTTCCTATCTTGGATGTGGAAAAAGACGCTTTTACCAAAGTCCCTGAAAGAGATTATCCTTCCAGCCAATCTGACAATTGGCATCTCTTTTTCAAGTTCTTCTTCATTTTTTTCCCCGTAAAGCCTTTTCACCTCCTCCGATGTAGATGAGAGAAATCTTGTCTGGGGATAAGGTTTTATCCCTAGAGCCTTTAGTTCTTCCATCTTCCTTTTTCTGACTTCTATAAGTTCGGATATTGGTTCCATCCTCTTTCCCCTCTTTAGATAACTTGAACGACTACATCATAATCGAGAGTTTTTGTAACTACACAATCAAGGATCTCTCCTTTTTTTGCGTCCCCTTTTATGAACGCGATCCCATCTACAGAAGGAGCCTGATTCAAAATCCTTCCTAGCATGTAAGGGTGTCCTTCTTCCTCAACTATAACCTTCGTCCTCTTATTGAGGAGCCTCTTAAGCCTATTTCTAGAGATGGCTTTCTGTTTTTCCATAAGTCTATTGAACCTTTCAATTTTTACTTTTTTCGTCAACTGTCCTTTCATCTTTGCAGCCTGTGTCTTTTCTTCTCGGGAGTACATGAACGCACCGAGCATGTCGAAACTCCAGTCCTCTATAAACCGTAAGAGAGCTTCGAATTCGTCTTCGGTTTCGGAAGGGAAGCCAACTATTACACTCGTCCTCAATGTGACAGAAGGGATTTTCCCCCTTATCTTTTCGATAAGCTCTATAAGATACCTTTTATTGTAACCCCTGTTCATCAAGGCAAGTATCCTGTCCTCGGAGTGTTGAATCGGGATATCCAAGTATTTAATTATCCTTTCTTCACCGGCGATAAGATCCACAAGATCATCGGTTATCCCTTTGGGATGCATATAAAGGAGTCGTATGTAGTAGTTGCCCGATATTTTTAGCATTTCAGACAAAAGGCCCGTAAGATCCAGATCCACCCCCTTTCCATATTTAGTTATATCCTGCCCTATTATGTTTATCTCTTTAAATCCGGCATCCAAAAGCCATAAAAACTCATTTAATATGTCTTTGGGGGATCTACATTGGAGGCTACCACGGATTTTTGGTATGGTGCAATAGCTACAAAAGTTATCACAACCTTCCTGGATCTTTAAATAGGCGAGGGGGGGCTTTGTTAAAACTTGTCGCGGATAGGTCTCGAAAAAAGGTTCATCGCTTACGAAAATGCCGGTCTTATCAATAAGTTTTTCGATAAAGCGATAGTGAGACCTTCCGATAAAGACGTCAACCTCGGGAAGAAGCTCTAAGACATCATTTCTGTATCTTTCAACGAGACACCCTATCACTATCAATCTTTGGTTAGTTTTTGCCTTTCTCTCTCCAAGCTCGATGATTGTGTCGAGTGATTCCCTTACGGCATCTTCGATAAATGCACAGGTGTTGACTATAATGTATCTACCCTCATTGACAAACTCGAACCCATTTGTCTTGAGCCTTGCCACTATATACTCAGAATCTACCAAGTTTTTTGGGCACCCAAGGCTTATGATTGAAAAGTCAGCCATAAAAGATACATCTCCCTTTGCACAAATCTCTCTTTATACCGGGACACTTATTCTCGATTCCTATAAAATGGCATATAAAAAAGTCGTACTTCAAAGGGTCCTCAGGAGAGATGAGTCTTAGTTTGGCTGTGATTTCTTTTGCAGCCTCAAGATCCTTTTTATTTTTTTGGATCCAACCGAGACACTTCGCAACTTTGAAGATATGGGTGTCCAAAGGTACGAGAAGATCTCTGGGTCTCAGAAGGTTCCATATTCCAAAGTCGATTCCATCCTTTCTCACCATCCATCTTAAAAAAAGGTTCCATCTTTTGAGTGGATTGGTCTTGGATTCCAAAGGAAAAAAAAATTTGAGTTCTCCAGCCGGGATGCCAATTCTCTCCCTTAATGAAAAGATTGCTTTTGTCGTGTCCCCCTTATAGACGTGCGAAAAAAGTTCTTCGATACTTCCGTAAATCGAAAGTATGTTTCTGAGTGTGAAAAAAAAGAGTTCTATCTCCCGTTCTTTGTGGAATCTGTAATAAAGACCCTTTAGTTTACTGAATTCACCTGAGATTATGAATTCTTTAGGTCTTGTGCCTATCCGGGAGAAGAGTTCCTTCAAAAATGCCATTATCTGGACGATATTTCCATAAGAGAACTGGGCCGCTATGAAAGCAGCTATTTCTATATCTTTAGGTTCACTGAAAAGATGAGGAAAATAGACAGGATCCTTTTTTACCCTCTCTTTGAGATCCATCTCCGTCAATGTTAAGCTTTTTTGTAGGATCTCTTTGATTTGGTCTTCGGTAAGCGGTCTATACGTGAAGTTCAACTATGTCTTTGTCCTCAAGAAGGAAGTCTTTACTCACCATCATTCCTGCTAAAACGTTACTTCTCCAGAGTCTTGCATATTTAAGCCTTTTTACAAAATCTTTATGTATCCCTTCGGCAAAATCTAAAATAGTGCTTCCTCTCTTCAATGTAAATGGAACTTCCATGTCAGGTTTTTTACCAGGAAGTTTGGAATAGACCCTTATGATATCTGACCTTATAAAAATCTGCTCTTTTAACTCGTGTAGGTTCATAAAGTGGGTTGCAGAAAATGGAATGGAGAGTACACCCTTTGCTTTTAAAGCCTTTTCAAATTCTTCGTACTTTTGAGAATGTTCCGCAAGGTCCATCTTGTTGACGACTACTATGTACGGTTTACTGACCTCTTTAGTGTGTAAAGAAAGCTCTTCCATAATAAGCTCGTATTCTGTAAAGAGATCCTCTTCAACCGAAATCACAATTAAAATAAGATCAGCCTTCCTCACCATATTGCCGAACCACATGTTTGTACTGTCATCACCAATTGCGGGGGTATCTACAAGCTGAATCCAGATGTCCTCGTACCTCATCATCCTTGGCTGAAGCATCTTTGTTGTGTAAGGATAGTCGGCAATCTCCACATATTCTCCGGATAACGCGGCAACACAGGAGGACTTTCCGGCGTTAGGAAAACCTAGAAATAAAACTTGGGCAGCCCCTTCTTTTTTTACGTTGTAGAGGGCTTCTATACCCTTTCTTGTTTGGGGTTTTTTTTCCTTCTCTTCCTTTAACTTTGCGATTTTTGCCCTAAGCGAACCTATGAGTTTATCCGTTCCTTTATGGTGAGGTATTATTGCGAGCATCCTTTCGATGATCTTTATCTTCTCATCCGGAGTTTTGGCTTCCTTTAGTTTTTTTTCTTCCTCGTAATACTGAGGGGGAAGGTTAGCCGGCATCCCTTGCGGTCTTAACCGAAGACTCTTCTAAATATTGTATCGACGTGTCTTAGGTACTTTTTATCGTCTATAGCCTCTTCTATTTCCTCGAGGCTGAGATATTTTCGTATTTCCTCATCTTTTTTTATTTCATTTTTAAAATCAAGGCCATTCTCATAACATCTCATGGCGATTTGTTGGGTGATTCTATACGCGGTACTCCTCGGAACCCCTTTCTTCATTAGGGAGACAAGAACGCTCTCCGAGTGATAAAGGCCCCTTGTTTTTTCTAAATTCATCCTCATCTTTTCAGGATAGACAAGAAGCCTATCGTAAAGGTTCTTTAACCTTTCCAGCATATAGTCGACTAGTATTGTGGCATCCGGTCCTATAACCCTCTCTACCGATGAATGACTTATATCCCTCTCATGCCAGAGAGGAATGTTTTCCAACGCCGCCTGTGCATAAGCTCTAATTAGCCTTGCAAGACCTGAGAGATTCTCAGATGCTATGGGATTCCTTTTGTGGGGCATAGCAGATGATCCAGTCTGTCCAACATCGAAAAATTCCTCAGCCTCACTCACTTCTGTCCTTTGGAGATGCCGTACTTCTTGCGCCATGCGTTCGATTGTGGATGCCAAAATGGCAAGTGTTGTAAAGAACTCTGCGTAATAATCCCTAGATATGATCTGGGATGATATAGGAGCAACTTTTAAACCAAGCTTTTCCATTACGTATTCTTCTACGAAAGGAGGAACATGCGCGTAAGTTCCGACAGCACCAGATATTTTGCCATAGCTTACCCTTTCTTTTGCGTTTTTGAGTCTTTCTAGGTTCCTTTTCATCTCATCGTAAAAATTGGCAAGCTTCAGTCCAAAAGTGATAGGCTCAGCATGGACTCCGTGTGTTCTGCCGATCATCGGAACGTCTTTGAATTCGAAGGCCCTCCTCTTTAAGACCTCCATGAGTTCTTCTACATCTTTGATTATGATCTCACACGCTTCTTTTAACTGGCAGGAAAAACAGGTATCGAGAATGTCAGAAGACGTAATCCCCATGTGAAAATATCTGGATAATGGTCCAATGTACTCAGATACGCACTCTATAAAAGCTACAACATCGTGCTTTGTTCTTTTTTCCAGTTCCTTTATCCTTTCTACGTCTACTTTTGCCTTTTCTTTTATCTCTTTCAAAACGTCTTCCGGAATTACACCGAGTTTGGCGTATGCTTCACATATGAGTAACTCTATCTCTAGCCATCTTTTGAATTTGTTTTCCTCGTTCCATATATTTGCCATTCTTGGCAGCGTGTATCTTTCAATCATGGGGTTATATTACCCAAGAAAGATTTATCTTGTCAAATCGGTTATGGGTTAGAAAAAGATTTGAAATGAAGAAGTTATTTGTGTTATTTAAGAGATCGTGAATCTTTTCTAAAACTTCCAAGCCCGGCACATGATAGAGTTTAACTATACGCTTTTGATTCAGTTTGTGAACCTTCTTGTCGTTTTGATCCTTCTTAATTTTCTTTTATTCAAGCCAGTCCTTAAAGCCTTAAATAAGAGGGAATCGACCATCAAGGACCTCATCTTTAAGATTGAAAAAGAAAGGGAGAATCTCCGGGAGATGGAGAAAAGATACGAGGAGCTCTTAAAGGAGAGAAAGAAACCCATATATGATGAAAGAGAGAAGATTCTCCTTGCAACACAAAAAGAGTTCACAGAGATTCTCGAGAGCGCAAAAAGGGAAGTAGCTACGGACGTAAAAAGAGCGAAGGAAGAAATAGAAAAAGAAACGAAGGTGGTGCTTGAAAAGCTTTCTTTAGAAACTGAAAGACTAGCAAAGGAGATTGCAAGAAAAATCCTTCTTAGGAGTGTAGACTGATGCACGGTGAGGAGTCCGGACTTTCGATTCTTTTCAAATTCATTAATTTCGGAATCCTTGTCGCCATTCTCGTCAAGTTTGCGGGAAAACCTTTAAAAAAATTTTTTTTAGAAAGACATGAAAGAGTAAAGAATGAGATAGAAACGGGAAAGACTACATACGCCCAGATAGAGACTTTAAAGGCCGAGTTGCAGAGAAAACTCGAAGCCTTAGATACGGAGGTGGAGGAGATAAAGAAAAAAGTGATGGAGGAGGCTTATGCTCAAAGGGATATGATAATTTCGGAAGCGAAAGCCTTTGCGGAAAGACTTAGGGAACAGGCAATTCTTACTAAAGAACAGGAACTTAAAGAGACGAGGCTCATGATCAGAGAAAAAATAGCAGAAAAATGTGTCGATGAGGCAGAAAGGATCATAAGAGAGAATTTGAAAAAAGAGGACCATGACAGATTGGTCCGAGATTTTATAGAAAGGCTGAGGAGCGTCAGTTGATCCACAGAAATGTTGCGAGAAGATACGCTTTTGGTCTCTTTGGAGTAGGACAAAAGGACGGAAATTACAAGCGCTATAGGGAAGAGCTCGAGTCTTTCACAAAATTGGTCTTTGGAAACGAGAGGATTTACAAAGCAATTATGTATCCGCTTTTCGATTTGAATTTTAGGAAAGAGATCGTCTCTGATGTTGCAAGGGGGTTGAACCTGTCTTCTGCGGTTTCAAATCTTTTGCTTCTTTTACTGGAAAACAATAGGATCAGGTATCTTTCGGCGATTCTGGAAGAGTATACAAAAATTGTGGACGAAAAGGATGGAATCGTAAGGGGAAAACTTTACACTGCTTTTCCTTTAGAGGATGGGATTTTTACGGAGATAATCGATATACTGAAGGAAAAGATAAAGAAAGAGATCGTTCTTACTGTGATCGAAGATAAATCACTGATTGCAGGGATAAAACTGGTTCTAAACGGATGGGTTTTGGACGGTACGATAAGAAAACAGCTAGACTCAATGAAAGAAACGCTTTTAAAGGAGTGAACCATGGAGTTAAAAGCAGAGGAAATAAGTAGAATAATAGAACAAAAGATAGCGAGCGCGGAAAGAAAAATAGACCTTGAGGAGACAGGTATCGTTATCTCTGTAGGTGACGGGATCGCAAGGATATACGGTCTCGAAAACGCAATGGCTGGGGAGCTTTTGGAGTTCCCCCACGGAATTACGGGAATGGTGTGGAATCTGGAGGAAGATAACGTAGGGGCTGTGATTTTCGGTGAGGACTTCAAGATAAAAGAGGGGGATATCGTAAAAAGGACGAATAGAATAGCCCAGGTACCTGTAGGTGAGGCTTTGATTGGACGGGTTGTGGACAGTCTCGGAAATCCATTGGACGGAAAAGGACCCGTTTTGGCTACAGAGTTCAGGAATGTGGAAAGGATAGCCCCAGGAGTCGTCGTTAGGCAGCCTGTAAAAGAGCCACTCCAGACGGGAATTAAAGCGATAGATGCCATGATCCCAATCGGCAGGGGGCAGAGGGAACTCATCATAGGTGATAGGGGAACGGGAAAAACGGCCATTGCGATAGATACGATAATAAACCAGAGGGATTCAGATGTTTACTGTATTTATGTAGCCATAGGGCAGAAAAGGTCCTCGGTGGCAAGGATAATAGACATCCTTAGGACTTACGGGGCTATGGAGTACACAATTGTTGTCGCGGCGACAGCTTCAGACCCAGCTCCTATGCAGTTTTTGGCTCCTTATGCAGGATGTGCAATGGGCGAATACTTCAGGGATACGGGAAGGCATGCACTTATCGTCTATGACGATCTGTCGAAGCACGCAGTTGCTTATAGGCAACTTTCCCTCCTCCTTAGGAGACCACCCGGACGAGAGGCTTATCCTGGCGATATCTTCTATCTACATTCTAGGCTTCTTGAACGGGCTGCAAAGTGGGATGATGCCCATGGAGGCGGGTCACTTACAGCTCTGCCCATAATTGAGACGCAGGCAGGAGATGTTTCGGCGTACATACCTACCAATGTTATATCGATTACGGATGGTCAGATCTACCTTGAACCGGAGCTATTTTACGCCGGGATCAGACCAGCCATAAATGTCGGAATATCTGTGTCAAGGGTCGGAGGCAACGCTCAGACTAAGGCGATGAAACAGGTTGCCGGAAGACTGAGACTTGAACTTGCCCAGTATAGGGAGCTTGCGGCATTTGCAAAATTCGGTAGCGATCTAGACCGGGCAACCCAGGCTCTGCTTGCGAGAGGCTCGAGGCTCACAGAAATACTAAAGCAGGATCTTTATGAACCTATCCCGATGGAGAAACAGGTTGTTCTTCTCTACTCAGCCATGAATGGCTATATCGACATGTATCCCGAATCAGTTCTCAAACGGTACGAGAAAGAGCTATACCAGTTCTTCGATAGTAACTACCCCGATATTTTAAGGGACATAAGGGAGAAAAAAGAAATAGACGTTGACATAGAAGAGAGGTTAAATAAGGCACTTTCAGATTTGAGAGATAAGTTCAAATACTAAGGACTGAAACTATGCCGACATTGAGGGATATCAGGAGAAAGATAGCGAGTATCAGAAGCACTCAAAAGATAACAAGGACCATGAAGATGATCGCTTCATCTAGGTTGAGGAGGTGTCACGAAGAACTTGAAAGGACCCGCCCATACGCGTCAAAGATTGAAGAGTTAAAAGAAAGGCTTCTTTCTAGCGTACGTAAAAACATACACCCTATTGTTATGGAGAGAGAAGAGCAGAAAAACCTTCTTATCTTTGCCTGTGCGTCCGACAGAGGTTTATGCGGAAGTTTTAACGCAAATGTGAATGCGGCAATTGACAATCTCATCTCTCAGATGAAGGATCAGTACGAAAAAATAGGGCTTTACGTTCTGGGAAAGAAGATAAGGGACTACTTTGCCAAAAAAGGTGTTCCAATAGTTAAGGAATGGATCGAATTAAGAAGGATTGAGAAAGAGCATATTGAAAGCATGGTTCAAGACTTTATGTCCTACTATTTGACCTCCGAATTTGACAAGATCGTCGCCATCTATACATTTTTCAGATCCCCAATAAGACAGGAAGTTAGAACCGAAGAGCTAATCCCAATTAAAACAAAAAGGGATGAAGGACCCATAGATTATTTGTATGAACCCAAAGCCGAATATGTTGTTGAAAGGTTCATACCGGAGTATTTAAGGACCAAGGTGTATCACATGATTCTCAATTCTCAGACCTCGGAACACGCATCCAGGATGAACGCTATGGATAATGCGACGAACAACTGCGGCGAGATGATAAATCTTTTGACGCTTCTCTACAACAAGAAGAGGCAGGAGAGCATCACCAAAGAAATGCTCGACATAGTTGGTGGTGCTGAGGCGGTAAAGAGAACGACTTTCTAAGGAGGGGTTGTAGATGAGTATAGAAGTCAAGGGAAAGATAGTACAGATCATAGGGACGGTTGTTGATGTGAGATTCCCCACAGACAGTTTACCGCCTATATATGGTGCCATCTACGTCACAAACCCCGCGATCGACGACAGAAAGGACAATTTGGTACTTGAAGTGGCGCAACATCTCGGTGACAGTACGGTAAGGTGTATCGCGATGAATACAACGGATGGCTTAAAAAGGGGGCAGGAGGCGACATATAAAGGTACGATGATTACGGTTCCTGTGGGAAAGGAAGTGCTCGGGAGAGTGATCAACGTAGTTGGAGAACCCGTAGATGGCCTTCCCGAAATAAAGACTGAAAAGAGATACCCAATCCATAGACCCGCACCCCCTCTTACACAGCAGAACACCAAAATAGAGCTCCTTGAGACAGGGGTAAAAGTGATAGACCTTATAGAGCCTTATCCGAAAGGCGGAAAGGTCGGGCTTTTTGGAGGTGCTGGCGTTGGAAAGACAGTCATAATCATGGAGATGATACACAACATAGCCATGCACCATGGTGGTATTTCGGTCTTTGGAGGCGTGGGAGAAAGAACGAGAGAGGGAAATGATCTCTGGCTTGAGATGAAGCAATCGGGAGTTCTTGACAAATGTGCACTCGTGTACGGCCAGATGACAGAGGTTCCTGGTGCGAGGGCTAGGGTTGGTTTGACAGCCCTTACCATAGCGGAGTATTTCAGGGATGAAGAGGGTCAGGATGTGCTTCTCTTCATAGACAACATTTTTAGATTCACACAGGCCAACCAGGAGGTCTCCGCACTTCTCGGAAGGATGCCATCCGCAGTCGGATATCAGCCAACACTTGCCACAGACTTGGGTGAGCTGGAAGAAAGGATAACATCTACACTTAAGGGTTCGATTACATCTGTTCAGGCCGTTTATGTCCCTGCGGACGATTTAACGGATCCCGCTCCGGCTACCACGTTTGCTCATCTTGATGCAACAACGGTTCTTTCGAGACAGATAGCTGAGCTTGGAATCTATCCGGCAGTCGATCCGCTCGACTCCACAAGCAGAATCCTTGATCCAAAAATAGTTGGGGAAGAGCACTACTATGTAGCAAGGGAGGTCCAGAGGATCCTCCAAAAATATAAGGAGCTTCAAGACATAATCGCGATTCTCGGTATGGAAGAGCTTTCAGAGGAGGATAAGATCCTTGTGGCCAGGGCAAGAAAGATACAGAGGTTTCTGTCCCAGCCTTTCTTTGTTGCTGAAGCTTTTACAGGTATTCCTGGAAGGTACGTTCCTCTAAAAGAGACGATCAGAGGCTTCAAAGAGATCATAGAGGGTAAACACGATGATCTTCCGGAGCAAGCGTTCTACATGGTGGGAACAATAGATGAGGCTGTCGAAAAGGCAAAGAAACTTTTAAGGTGAAAAATGGCAAAACTTTATCTTGAAATTATAGCGAAAGACAAAGTCTTAGTCAGAGATGAAGTAGATATGGTTGAAGCATGTGGCACACTAGGTGAATTTGGAATCCTACCTGGCCACATTCAATTTTTCACGACCTTGGAGCCGGGAGAAATAAGGTACATAAAGGGGGGCAAGGTAAACGTAATAAGTGCAGGGGCTGGCTTTGCTGAAGTAATTGGTGACAGAGTCACTATTCTTGTCGAAGCATAGAGGAATATAAACAAACAAAAAACCCCGGCTTCGGCCGGGGTTTTTTGTTATAACCAGAGGGGACAAAGAACTAGTGTAACAGTAGCTATAAGCTTAGCTACAATATGAAGAGAAGGACCAACTGTGTCTTTTAGGGGATCTCCAACAGTATCCCCTGTAACCGCCGCTGCATGGGCAAAAGAGTGTTTTGGGATAACGTTTCCTTGATCGTCCTTCAAATTACCGTCCTCTATGTACTTTTTCGCGTTGTCCCAAGCTCCACCACCGTTATTCATAAAGGAAGCCAGTAAGATTGCCGAAAAGGTCCCAACCATAAGAAATGCTCCAACAGCGTAAGGTGCATTTACTCCCGTAACTTGGAAATAGACGAAAAATAGTCCTATAGCAACGGGAAGTAGAACAGGAAGAAGGCCCGGAGCTACCATTCCCCTTAAGGCCGCCCTCGTTGTTATGTCAACTGCTCTGGCATAGTTAGGCCGTGAGGTTCCTGCCAGTATCCCCGGATCTTCCTTTATCTGTCTACGTACTTCCTCTATTATCTTCGATGCCGCATCTCCCACACTTCTCAATCCCCAAGCGCTAAAAAGGAAGACCATCATGATAGCCAGTACTCCTCCGATTAGGACCTCTGGGATGACAAGGTTGATATTGAAAAGCTCGCCTTCTTTTCCTGTGAGGAGTAAAACCCTGTCAAAGTATGCCTGGAAGAGCAAGAAACCTGCAAGACCAGCAGATACCATGGCATAACCTTTTGTTAAGGCCTTTGTTGTGTTTCCTGCGGCATCTAGATGATCCGTAACCCTTCTTATATGCTCACCTGCCTTTGTAAACTCGTTTATACCGTTCGCATTGTCAGTTATCGGTCCAAAAGTGTCCTCAGCAAGGATATAGGGACAGGTCATGAGCATTCCCATAGTCGCTATGGCGGTGCCGTAGGCGCCACTTATCCACCAGGGTAAGTCAAGGCCTGCCTTGATTCCAAAGTAGTATGTAATCAGAAGAGCCACGCTTATAAGTATGGCCGTTGGCATGATAGTTTCAAATCCGACGGAAATCCCTGTGACCATCACAGTAGCAGGTCCTGTTTTTGCGGATTCTGCTATTTTTCTTGTGGGCGCGTAACGGCTCTCTGTGTAGTACTCTGTGATGTATATGACGAATACGCTTGTGATAATGCCTACGAGCCCAGCTCCCATAAGGTATGCCCAACCTTCACACATGGGAGCAAACATGAGCCAGCACGTCAAAACCATCCCTATACCTGAGAGGATTAATGCGACATAATATCCCCTGTTTAATATGTCCATTGGAGGTTCGAACTCTTTTTTGCTTCTTACAACGAGAACACCAATTATGCTTGCGATTATTCCTATGGCGCGGATGACAAGGGGAAATAGTACCCATCCAACGGCGACGTCGGGTTTTATTCCAGACTTCACAGATATGGCATAGAGACTTGAACCGATGATCATTGCTCCGATGTTTTCCGCTGCGGTGGATTCAAATAGATCCGCACCACGTCCAGCGCAGTCACCGACATTGTCACCAACTTGGTCGGCTATGACAGCCGCGTTTCTCGGGTCATCCTCTGGAATTCCAGCCTCAACCTTTCCTGCAAGATCTGCTCCCATATCAGCTGCCTTTGTGTAAATTCCACCACCGAGCTGGGCAAACAGTGCAACCATGGAGGCACCAAAGCCAAAAGCGACGGTAAGATGGGGTGCTATATGGGGATCTTCAAGACCTCCATAGGCTATAAACATCACGGTAACACCAAGTAGGCTTAGTGTGACAATAAGGAAACCGGATACAGCCCCGCCTCTTAGTGCCACAGTCAAGGCTTCATTTAAACTTCTGTGGGAAGCTGCGGCACATCTTACGTTGGATTTAACGGCAACCCACATGCCGACTATCCCTGATACGCAGGAGCACAATCCACCGATAAGGAAGGCTAAGGCAGTCCTCCATCCAAGCCCAAATGGGGTGACTTGGAGCATATCCAGTTCAGCTTTTCCACTCAATCCCCCTATTAGAAACCCGATGATTATTGCGACTACGATAGCAGTTACCGCGATGGTTGAATACTGCCTCTTTATGAATGCCCAAGCACCCTCACTTATTCTGGAATTAACATCTCTCATCGCGTCCGTTCCGGTATCAAGGCTTAGAACGTACTTTATTAGCCATAAAGCGAATACAATGCCACTCGCACAGCCAACAAATACAACCCACAGGAATGGAGACATAACAAACCTCCTTTTTTAGGATTTCTATGCGATAACGGCGATTTATTATACTATCTCTGAATTCTTGTCAAGAAAATTGGAAAGGAAGCCGCAAAGTTACATTACTCTTTTTCCTCAATTTACATTTTTGTATTTCTCAAATTGTCCGTATCTCCTTTAAGCTTGTAAGTCATATTCAGCTCTTCGAGAACGCGAATTTTAAGCTCCGGAAAGATATCGTATTTCGAGTAAAGCTCTAATAGCTCCGAAAAGAATTGGATCGATTTTGCGTAGTCCCCTTTTTCTCTATAAAAGCGGCCCATCTCAAATTTTAAGTCAGTGCTGAAAGGAAATAGCTTTTGCGCATAAAGAAGCTGAGCCTCCGCATCTTGTATCCTTCCTGTTCTAAAGTAGAATTTTGCAAGTTCTATGTGATACTCGACCGATCCTTTGTCCCTTTCGAGAGCTTTTTTATAATAGCGTTCTATGAGGGGTAAAAGGGGCTCTCCTTTTTTTCTATCCGCGTCGTAAGCTTGATACAGCATATCGGCTATAGCAAGAGGTATATTAGCACAGCACCAGCAAAGCGAGTCTGCGTAAAGCATGAGCTTGAATCCTGCCTCCATGTCTTTTTCAGCGATCTTTATTGCGCGATTAAAAAGGGTGATCCCGAAAACTGGAAAAAGAGAAGAAATGAGAAAAAAGAGAACCATTCCCAAGCATAGGATTTTTTTTATGCGCACATTTAGGAAGAAAGGGCTCGCTTTTCTCTTTATAGACGAGGCACAAAGGGTAAGAAGAAGTACCTGGAACGGAGGAGCAGGGAAATTGTATTCGAAAAGGTTTGGCAAAAAGAAAGAGATCAAGGGAAGGATTGAAAGAATGGTATCCGATTGATAACCCATCCTAAAGACTGAGATTAGGAAAGCCGAAAAGAGTAAAAACCCAACGGCTCCAAGCTCAAGTAAGATGTTGAAAAAGAGATTATGAGCGTGAACGTCCTTCCAAATGTTCAAGGGGGGACAATCGATCGTCAAAGAAATCACTCGAAAGGAATTCATTCCTTGGCCAATGAGGGGCGACATAAAGAGGGCTTCCGGGTATGATCTAAATTTTTCGAATCGATCCGTTGTGAAACCTCTTTCTATGTAGGTTGGTTCGTGCAAGCTGCTCTTCCACAGAACGACTTTCCCTTGTAAAAATACAATGTAAACAAATAAGCTGCAAAGGATTACGATCGATGCTCTTTTGAGGCTTAACCAATCTTTTTTAACGATCAAGTAGACGATTAAAATTATGAACAAAGCCAGAATCGATGTGCTTGCACCCCGTGAGCCGGAAAGGAAGACCGAAAAGATGAAGAAAAAAGAAAAGAAACCGCAAATTGAGCGATTTTTTTCTAAAAAGGGATAAAGGGACAAAAAAACTAAAGGAGTCAAAAATCCGGCATAAGGGTTTCTATTGTAAAATAAGCCAGACGGAACTTCTCTCGAATGTTGGATAAGCCCGAAAACAGAATGGACTAGACCGCAAACTATAAGGAGCGTAAGAACCTTTGGTAAAAGTCTCTCATTAGACCTAAGCACAATGTAAAAGATCGACCCGGCAAGGATACTCTGTGAAAAGAGTAAAGCGCTGTGCTTATTGGGAGCCCACAACGTGGATAGAACGCAAAACATAGCGAAAAGCAAATAGATTAACGAATCGGAGTTGAGTTTCATCTCTTTTAAAAAGAGAAAGAGTAAAGCAAGACACAGCACGAAGAAGATGGTGATTCCGAAAAGAGGTTTTAAATAGCCACCTAAGATCCCTGAGTATAATACGACAAGAAAAAAGAAAATCTCCTTTGGTTTTCCAAAATCCTCAAAACGTTTAAGTTCGATCTTTAAACTTTTCACTTTTTTCCCTTCTGTCGAAATAAAGGCAAAGCAATGAAAAAACAGATCCTAAAAAGGAAAGAATAAGGCCTATATAGAACGAAAGGGGTTTATAGACAAACTCAACAAGAGAATCACCCTTTGGAATCGGTACAGCCCTGAAAGCTACATTCGCCCTCAATATCCTAACTTGTTTTCCATTAACGTATGCTTTCCATCCGGGATAGAATGTGTCAGATAGGTAAAGGTACGCCTCTTTTTCAGAATAAGCCTCAATTAAAATTCTATGGGGTGAATATTCCATTATTTTTATACTTCCCTTAGTTGGCATCCTCTCGGGTGAACTTTCTGTGCCATCTACAATAACGATGAAACTCGTGTAACCGAATTTAGGATCGAGTATCATGTTTAACGCGTCAATATCGGTTTTTGCAATTTTGGCTCCCATAATTTCGGCTCTCAGGAAAGAATTTAGGCTATAAAGTCTTACGAATTCACCGCTCGATTCGATTTTTTCTAGTTCCTTTACATCTTTGTCATCTATCTCTTTTGAGGAAATGACGTACTTTACTCCCGATATTTCAAGGAGTCTTTTTGCGGCACTGAAAGAGGGCATAGCATTTATAGTATTCAGAATCACGTCATGCCAGCAGATCCTCATGACTTCCGAGCCGTCTATGGAGTAAAGCCCAAAGACCTGGGCAAAGTAAGGTCCCGGTGCTATTTTGTTTCTAGGGAAAAACTTGTACTGCTCGGAAGTTCTAGGGGTCAGAAAGTACCTACCTAAGGTCCCTTCTTGGGACATCTTTTCAATCAACGGAGTCTTTTGAATGTAGAACTCCCACGGAGCATGTGCGCAGTAGCCGTAGTTTGCAAGAAAAAGATCAGCTCCTGCAACAAGGACCATAAAGTAAAGAACTGGTCTTTTTGCTTTGATGTTAAGATAAATAAAAGGAAGAATGGAGAAAAGGAAGGCGAAGAAGAAAAACCTTCTTAAGTTGTGGATATTGAAATCCACATCGTGGAAGCGGTCAGGTGCAAACCCGATCTGGTAGAAGGCATTTCTCACATCGTCCTTGAAAAACACTATGTAAAAGAAGGATATGAAAAAAGCGAATCCCAAATAGAAAAAAAATCTAGCTGCCGAAGAGAACCTTCTTTCCTTTATCTTTTCCCTCAAAACATCAAAGCCAAAACAAGACGTGAATGAGATGCAAAAGAAAAAAAGAAATAGAAACTTAACAGGGTATCTCACACTCCCGAAAGGAGGCACATGGTAGATGAGTTTGTATAGGGGTGTGTGTTTGCCTAAAGCAAAGATAAAAGAAATGACCATAAAAAGGAGGACTACATAGCGCCTTTTGTCCTGGGAAAGAAAGTAAAAGATTGTAAGCAAAATAGGTGCGAACCCTATGTAAACAGTCTTAAGCCAGGCTTGGTTTTTCCAGTACCTTGTCTCATCCGCGAAATAATTATACGCATCCGGCATGAAGAAGAGAAGGAAGTCTTTCCACGCAAAGGACCATGTTGTTGCCTCCTCATAACTGAGACCCCCCTTCCTTATGCTTGCAAGGTGCAGTTCAAAAAATGGAAGAAGCTGAACCGCACAAAGTAGTATGAAAAGAAGAAAGATTTGAAGTAGAACTTTGCCACCCGATAATAGATCCTTTCTTGAGGAAATAAAGTAAAGTACCGAAAGAACAACGAGAGTCATTAAAACTACTTCAGGTGCGCCGGAAAGGTACTGCATAGTAAGACAGAAAGATGCGAAAACTCTTGAGGTTTTTCTCCCTTCTTTTAGGGATTTAAGAAAGAAAAGAAGAACAAGGGGGAACCAGGAGACGGAGAAAAGATGCGGAATGAGATTGTGGACCGAAAGGGTATACCCGGAAAGCATAAAGACCGTACCCGCAAGAAATGAAGCAATTTTTGACCCTCCCATGTACCTCATGAAAAAATAGGTTGTAATTCCGGAAAAGAAGAAGTGCAGAATGATGAGGTAGTTCCAGACTATGTTGAAGGGTAAAATAAGATAAAAAAGATGTGGCGGATACAGTACGCCAGGCTGAAGTGTGGCAAAAAGCGGAATCCCAGAGTACTGATGTGGATTCCACAAGGGAAATTCGAGATCCTTCACCATTTTAACCCATAGGTACCTGGGAGGAATAAAAAAAACGGAAAGGTCCCTCTCGATGAATATTAGCTTTCCGCTCAAAAAAGGATGGAAATACAAAAGGGCGATGACTAAAAGAACTAAAACAGGAATCACTGATCCTTCCTTAGGAACTCTCCCCGCCGGTTTGTATAACCGTTTCTTAGGGCCCAAACTTAGATATCAGAAAGAGCAAAGTATGTCAAAGAATTTGAGAACTTATATTAGCTTCAGACGAGATTTTAAATCGAGACTCGAATTGGAAGTATGAATGATGCGATTCCCTCCCAGTGCAGACGCCTCTGGATAGCGTAAGCGGTCTCGTTATGGAGGATTCTATGGAAGGGGTTTTCGTGTCTAAAAACGAGTTTTCCCATAAAGACCGTTGAATGTTTGTACTCTGTAACTAGGGTTTTTACAAGCTCACTTGCACTCTCTACAACATCTGTTCCCAAATCCATCCTATGATCGGAAGGATAACCAAGTCTACGGGCAAGTTTTACATACTTTTCGAGGGAAGCATAAACGGACTTCTTTAGAGATTCTATCTGAGCGATCCCTTTGAATGCCCCCGAATCTATTTCTGCAACAGTAACGAATATAAAGTTTTTGTAAACGTTTGGAAAGCTTTTTAATATGGAGAAAAAAGTGTGAAGGCCAAATCCGTTATAGCCATTTACAAGAACAATTGCGGTCATATCCTCCTTTTTTGGGGGTTCTCTGTTTTCTTTCTCTGATACGGGCACATCCAAAAGAAGCTCACTTAATTTCGCCATCTCGACCTGAACCTTTCTATAATGCGCCTGTATCAGATAGCAAAGGGATATGATGAAGGCTGTAATAAGTAGAGTTATCCATCCACCCTCTTCAAATTTCTCGTAAACTGTAATGGAGAGTATGAGTGAACACACAAAAAATCCAAAAATGTGGATTGCGGCGTGTCTTTTCCATTTTGCGTCGATTTCTCTGTTTTTCGAAAAAAACCTTATCATGCCGAATTGGGAAATGGAAAAGGTGATAAAGACATTGATAGAATACATCACTATGAGGGTTGATACTGAACCGTGCGTGTAAAACAAGAGGATGAGGGAGGAAAGGCCCATAAGGAGAATCCCATTCTGCATTGTAAGACGCTCAGAGAGGGAAACGAACTTTCTTGGAAGCCAGTAATCCATTGCCATATTCGCCATGACCCTAGGTCCATCTACAAACCCTGTCTGGGCAGCAAGAACAAGAAGGGCAGCCTCAGAAAGGACAGTAAGAAAAGCTAAAGAATCTCCAAAAGTCCATCTCCCGAATATTTCTTCCGAAAGGCAAGCATTAAGGGTTTTGCCTTGAACGGGTTTAATTTCGAAGAGGTAGTAGCAGAATAAAAGACCTGACGCGGTAATGGCTAGAGAAGTTGCCATATAGGCCATGGTTCGCTTGCCATACTCTACTTTAGGTTCACGGATAATCTGCATTCCGTTTGAGACCGCCTCAAGTCCAGTGTATGTCCCGCCTCCTAGTGAGAATGCCCTAAGGAATATGGCAATTACACCCCAAAGACCGATATTCGATATGTCTTGGGATGCGCTTCTTTTTACATCCTCTACGAGATGGCTTACCTCGGAAATGTGGCTTAAGATTCCGTATCCTATGAGGATCGCGTGTGTTACGGCGAAAGTTATAAATATCGGGGCAAGAACGAGAATCGACTCTTTGACCCCTCTAAGGTTGAGGATTACGAGAAAAAAGATGAGACTGGCGCAAAAGATTAACTTGTATTTGTGGAGATAGACTGGAAGAAAACTGAATATCGCATCTCCACATGAGGCGATAGAAACTGTAATCGTAAGCATATAGTCCACAAGGAGAGCGCAACCTGATATAACTCCTGCATGCTTGCCTATGGTATGGGTTGCAACTACGTATCCGCCTCCACCATACGGGAATTGTTCGATTATACGGGAATAAGCATAAGAAATGGTAAAGACAGTAATCGCGGTTGCAAGCCCAAGAAAAATGGCCAAATAAGAATGGCCTGTTATTATCTTAAAAGCCTCTTCAGGCCCGTAGGCGGAAGATGAAAGACCATCAGACCCAAGCCCTATCCAGGCAAGGAGGGGTATGAGGGAGAGTCTATGAAAAATGGGGTATTCAGGTGTGCCAAGAGGTTTTCCTATTATCAGCCGCCTCAACTTCCGAAAAAGTGAAGGATCCCGTTTATTTGAGTCGGGATACCAGTGGTTTTCTAGCAGG